>NZ_CEVWNY010000148.1:0-6452 GCF_982384815.1 Desulfitobacterium sp.
GTTAAGTAACCTTCTTATGTGGCAGGATCAGAAAACTCCTTTAGTCCTAGCCTATCGAAGCACGGGCGGAAATCCTCATTGGGGCAAGCTCACCGAATGGGGAATCGCTGTCGAAGGCAAATCCTATCTGCTTAGTTGGGTAGATGGAGTGGAGGAAGTTCGCCAAGCTTTTATTAAGTTATTGGAAGACTCCGATGTTCCTAAGCAGGTAGCAGATAGCAAAACCCTCTATACGCTGCTCTTCAATGAAGATATTAACCTAAGAGGAGTGGCCTTGGACCTTGGCTTGGCTGCCTACTTGATTAACCCTACTCGCACCAAGTTCGAGCCGGTTGAATTAGTCAAGGAATACATTCCTGGGGTCGGGGAATTTGGAAATTTGGCCGAGGAAGCTTCGGCTCTTGCCCAAGTGGCAGACTCTTACAAGGAAACCCTTGGGGAACTTGGACTGACTGCTCTTCTCCATGAAATGGAGGAACCTTTAAGCCCGATCTTAGCTCGGATGGAAAAGCAAGGGATTGCGGTAGATATCCAAAAGCTTGAGGAATTCGGTCGTGACTTAGCGGTAGAGCTGCAGCGACTGGAAGAGGAAATCTATAAGGATGCCGGAGAAACCTTCAATATTAATTCTCCTCAACAATTAGGCCATATCCTTTTTGAAAAATTAGGATTACCGCCCATGAAAAAGACAAAAACCGGCTACTCCACGGATGCGGATACTCTGGAAGAGTTGCGCACCCAACATACAATAGTGGAACGGGTCCTGGATTACCGCCAATTAAGTAAGCTTATGTCCACTTATGTCAATGGTTTATTGGCACAAGTCCACGAAGGCAGGATTCATACAACTTTTCAACAGACTGTAACTGCTACCGGGCGTTTATCCAGTACAGAGCCTAATCTTCAGAATATCCCTATCCGACTGGAGCATGGACGGTTATTGCGCAAAGTATTTAAGCCCACTCAAGAAGGCTGGGTGCTTCTGTCGGCAGATTATTCCCAAATTGAGCTGAGGATCTTGGCCCATTATGCCCAAGATGAAGTCCTCTGTGAATCCTTCTCTCTTAACCAAGATGTCCATACCCGGACCGCGTCGGAAGTGTTTGGGGTACCCATGGATGAGGTCACCAAGGATCTACGACGTAAGGCCAAAGCGGTTAACTTCGGCTTGGTTTACGGGTTAACGGATTTTGGTTTGGGCAGGGACTTAGGGATTTCTCGTAAAGAAGCTAAATCCTATATTGATAAATACTTCCTGCGCTATGAGGGAGTAAAACGTTATCTGGAAGAGATTGTGGTTAAGGCCAAAGAAGAGGGGCAGGTTCGCACTCTCTTGAATCGTTTGCGCAGAATCCCGGAATTGCGTCATCCTAATCGGGTGCAGCGTCAGTTCGGCGAGCGGATTGCCATGAATACTCCCATCCAGGGAACCGCTGCAGATATCATGAAGCTGGCTATGCTGGGGGTGGCCGAGGCTTTAGAGCCTTACCGGGCAAACCTTCTCTTGCAGGTTCACGATGAGCTGGTAATCGAAGTGGCACCGTCGGAAGTAGAAGAAGTGGCGAAGGTTGTCCGGGAAGAGATGGAAAACGCCTTCCCTCTCTCTGTGCCCTTGACGGTTGATTGTAAGGTTGGGCCTAATTGGTATGATATGGAGTCTTATTTTATAGTTTGAAGGTGTAAAAAATGCCAGAATTACCGGAAGTAGAGACGATTCGCCGTAGCTTAAGTCAACATATTCTCAATCTGAAGATTGAGGAAGTTTTGGTTCGCTGGCCCGGTGCTGTAGAAGGCTATGAAGGGAATGCCTTCGCCGATACGGTTAAGGGTCTGAGGATTGTGAGCATTGAGCGGCGGGGGAAATATCTTTTATTTACTTTAGAAGAAGGTTGGTCCTTTATCGCCCATATGCGCATGACCGGACGTTTGATTTATCACCGCTCAGCTTATGAGCCGGAGAAGCATACCCATGTGGTATTGAAGCTTTCTCAAGGGGAAATTCATTTTACCGATACCCGCAAATTTGGTCGCTTGCAGCTCGTATTAACAGAGGAGAGGCTAAATCAGCCATCTTTAGCTCGGCTGGGACCGGAGCCCTTGGGTGGGGATTTTTCCCCGGCAGAGCTGGAAAAACGCTTAGCCCAGCGTAAGCTGGCCATCAAGGGGGCCTTGTTGGATCAGGCCTTGGTAGCGGGAATCGGCAACATTTATGCTGATGAAGCTTTGTTTCGGGCGGGGATTACCCCGGAACGCAGTGCTAATTCTCTTAATTCCGAAGAGGTCGAGAAGCTTTACAATGCCATCTGTGAGGTTCTTAGGGAAGGCATCGCGGCCAACGGTACTTCTTTTCGGGATTATCAGGACGCCAATGGGGAAAAGGGAGCTTTTCAAAATGAGCTTAAGGTTTATGGTCGGGGGGGCGAAGCCTGCAAGGGCTGTGGGCGACCTCTCCAAAGAATACGCCTCGGCGGCCGGTCCACGGTTTTTTGTTCAAACTGCCAAAAATAAATAGCATTAGGTCAAGATACTTTGCTATGGTTCTATGACAATTGTGAGGGCTGAAGGTATTTGCCATCAAAGTATGACTGGTGAGATAGGGGGCTGTCATACCCGTTGACCGGTTTCATCCTGAAGGAAGAGTGCCGGAAGGATCATTTGAAACAAGGGACCTGTCCCCCTGTTTCACTATTAAAGGAGTATAGATATATGAGTATTCTTTACTGTCGGAGCTGTGGTGTGGATGTCTCCGGGGAAGCCCTTTTCCGACAAGTAACCTTTGCGGTGGAGAAAGGGGAAAAAGTAGGTCTGGTGGGGCCCAATGGAGCAGGGAAGACTACCTTGCTAAGGGCCTGTCTGGGAGAACATCGTTTAGAGAGCGGGGATGTTTATCTAACGGGAACTTGGGGCTATCTTCCGCAGAAACCTCTTATCGAAGAGCGGGGAACGGTCTGGGAGAGTATGCTGGAGGAACGGGCGGACCTGATCGAAATGAGGGAGCAACTCCGTGTTCTCGAAGAAAATATGGCAGATGCCGCCGATGAAAAGATTTTCGACCAGTACAGCAGGCTTACGGAGCGTTTTGAAAACAGTGGTGGCTATGCTTTGGAAGCTCAAATCCGTAAAATCCTCTCCGGTCTGGGGCTGATCAAAGAAGCAGATCAGTCCATCCAGCGACTAAGCGGAGGGCAAAAAACCCGACTGGCCCTAAGTAAACTTCTCCTCCGTTCACCGGAATTTCTGGTATTGGACGAGCCGACAAATCACTTGGATATGGATGCCTTGGAATGGTTGGAGGGATTTCTGCGGGGGTACTCAGGTGCAATCCTGGTTGTTTCCCATGATCGCTATTTCCTCGATCATGTGGTGGAGAAGGTTCTTCATTTAGAAAATGGGAACCTGAAGAGTTATCCGGGGAATTATTCCGAGTACGAACTGCAGCGGGCAGTGGAAGAGACCACTTTGGCTAGAGAAGCAGAACGGGTAAGCAAAAGAATCGCCCGACTGGAGGAATATATCCGCCGCAATAAGGCTGGACAAAATTCCAAACAGGCTCGGGGCCGGGAGACTCAACTAAATAAGATTAAGCCGATAGAGGTGAACAGAAATCCTAAGGATTTGCATATTTCTCTGGCAACCGGACGGCGCAGCGGGGATCGGACCCTGATGCTGGAAGAGGTGTCCATGGAGTTTCCCGGTCGCAAGCTTTTCCAAGGTGTCAATATGGAATTGCGCCGCGGGGATCGGGTGGCTCTGCTCGGGGCCAACGGAATCGGTAAAACCAGTTTACTCAAGGCCATCAAAGGCATACTGCCTTATAAAGGCGAGATTCGGCTGGGTGCCAATGTGCAGTTAGGATATTACTCACAGGAGCATGAGGAATTGCGGGGAAGGGGTAGTATTCTGGATGAAATCCGGGGAGACTCAGACTTGCTTGATCCGGAGATCCGCAGTTTGTTGGCCCGCTTCGGCTTTGTGGCCGATGAGGTCTTTAAGCCTGTTTCGGTTTTGAGTGGTGGCGAGAAAAGCCGACTGGCCTTGGCTAAATTGTTTCTCTCCCGAGGCAATCTTCTGCTCTTAGACGAACCAACTAACCATTTAGACACGCGGATGCGGGATGTTCTGGAAGAAGCACTCCAGGATTATGACGGCACCTTGCTGGTAGTTTCCCACGACCGCTACTTTTTGGACCGGGTAGTCAACAAAATTGCTCGCTTAACTCCTGAAGGACTAAAGTTTTATGAAGGGGACTACAGTGCCTATAAGGTTCAGCTGCAGGAAGAAGCAGCGGAAGCAGCTTCAGAGGAAAAGCTTGCTTTAGAGAATCGAGAAAAGAATATTGGCATGGCGACAAATAATAAAGGGAACTCTATAGCCATGGATCGGGAAGCTAAACGACGTCAAAAAAGGGCCCAGCAACTGGAAACTCAGATTGCCGGGTTGGAAGAGGAGCTAATATCCCTTGAGGTTCAGATGTCGGCAGCAACTTCGAATTATGAGAAGGCCATGGAACTCCACCAAGCTTATGAGGAAAAAAAGGCTCTGTTGGATAGTGCGATGCTGGAGTGGTTAGAAATAACAGAGGAATAAGAATCACCTAAAGAAGAGTTTACCCATATATTATCCTGCAAGATAAGGGAACTTACAGGAGGATGAATATGGGAGCTACAATACTCTTCGCACTAGCACTAAGTTTTGACGGATTTGGCGCAGGGTTATCTTATGGAATCCGAAGAATTCGAATTCCCCTTCTCTCTATGTTAGTCATGACTCTTTGTACAGTGGTAGCTATGGGGGCCGCGGTGTTTTTTGGAGATGTCTTGATGGGCGTCATTACCTTTCTACCACCCAATCTACTGGCGGCAGGAATTTTACTTAGTTTAGGCGGCTACCAACTGATAAAAGCGATCATACCGTTGATCCAAAGAGATGTTCCAAAGGCCGTACCGGTAAACGCAGTGACAGTGCGTCAGCCTATTATTAAGTTTGAGCTAAAAATCCTCGGTATCGTAGTACAGATTCTTAAAACCCCAGAACATGCGGACCTTGACGGCTCAGGTGTAATCAGTGGCAAGGAAGGTTTACTATTAGGAACGGCCTTGTCTATGGATGCATTCGCCTCCGGTTTAGTTATAGGTCTCGCAGCGGGAATTCTCAATTCCTTATCCGTAATTGCTTGGGTTGCCATAATGCAGTTTGTGATGATTAAGTTGGGGCAGGCTTTAGCCGGAAAAATAAGTGAAGAGCACCTAGGGAAACTAGGTCTTTTACCGGGAACAATGCTCATACTTATCGCTTTGGGAAAGCTCATTTGAAGGAGAGGCTATTGTATGTAGGCCGGGTCAAGATACTTCGCTAATCGCTCAGTATGACATGATGTAGATACTTCGCTAATCGCTCAGTATGACATGATGTAGATACTTCGCTAATCGCTCAGTATGACATGATGTAGATACTTCACTGCGTTCGGCATGACATGATGTAGATACTTCACTGCGTTCGGCATGACATGGTGCGTGTCATCCTGAGCGGGAGCGAAGGATCTTTTTCAAGGTAGATTTGTAGAGGGCAAAGGAATATATACAGAAGAATATGAGGTGATAGCATGTTCGTCATTGGTTTGACTGGGGGAATCGGCAGCGGCAAATCCACAGTCTCCCGGTGGCTCTCCCAACAAGGTATACCGATTATTGATGCAGACCGTACGGTCCATGAACTATATAATGAACCTGCGACCATTGCAGCTTTAACGGCTGCCTTTGGTCGTGATATTATGTCAGACGCAGGGGAAATCAACCGCCGCGCTTTGGGTAGGATTGTTTTTGCCGATGAGCAGGCTCGTCGACAACTGGAGCAGATTTTGCATCCCCGGGTAAGAGTTGCCATGCAAAAACAGCAAGAGGAACTTGAAGCGGCGGGGGGGAAAATCTGTGTTTGGGATGTGCCCTTGCTTTTTGAGGCGGGATATTATGAACAAATGGATGAGATCTGGGTGGTTTGGGTCCCTTTAGCTATACAAATCGAGCGGGTAATGAAGCGTGATGTCTTGCCGCGGGAAGAGGTGGAATTACGCATTCAAGCTCAATATTTGTTGGATGAAAAAAGAAAAAGAGCTAATGTTGTTATTGATAACTCTGGTAAATGGCAAGAAACTGAGCTACAATTAAGGAAGGAATTGGAAAGAATAATTAACCGCTGGATAAAATAGAATTAGGTATTGGATTTGATGGATAGGCCTAACTAATAGGCCTTTTCTGGGTCTATTGATCTATTTCTGGGAAAAGAATATTAATAGTATAATATTAGGGCTAGTCACATCTTGAAGAAACTTAAAATGCTTCATACTTTACGTTTTTAAATACTTATGAAATCAAGGAGTACCCATGAAAAAGAAAGGGTTTAAAGTGCGGCGCAAGAAAACAAGACCAGGTTTCTTTTTTACCCTGATCTTGTTA
>NZ_CEVWNY010000149.1:0-6447 GCF_982384815.1 Desulfitobacterium sp.
GGGCCGCGGCCTAGACTGGAATGTCGCTATGGAAGGGGCCTTGAAGCTCAAGGAGATCTCCTATATCCATGCGGAAGCCTATGCCGCCGGAGAATTAAAACACGGCACCTTGGCTTTAATCACCGACCAAACGCCTATTATTGCCCTGGCTACTCAGATGGATGTCTACGAAAAGACAGTGTCGAATATCATTGAGGTTAGAGCTCGGGATGCGAAAGTCACCGGCATCACCTTCAAAGGCAATGAGGATCTGGCCAAATCAGTGGATCATGTGATCTACCTGCCTAAGACTATTGCCGAACTAGCCCCTATTCTTACTGTGATTCCGTTACAGCTGCTGGCCTACTATGTCTCTGTGGCCAGGGGCTGTGACGTGGATAAGCCGAGAAATTTGGCGAAGAGCGTTACGGTGGAATAGTACGGAAGAGAAAATTAGAACTAGTGTTCATCGGGACTCAAAAATTCAATATCAGCCGTCTGGAGAGTGGAACCTATAATCCATCCCTTGACTTTCTGGCTAAAGTTGCCCGATGCCTTGGGAAAGAAGTACAGATAATATTAAAATAATGGGTTGTGGCAGCACGCATTTATTATAAAAAGGCACTGAAAAATCAGTGCCTTTCCTTCAAGCCCCGGAATTGTGGGAAGGGGCGCTCAGTGGCTGCAATGGCAGGTTTTTTGAGGATACCATATACGATGTGGATGAGGCTGCAGCCGCGGAATTCGATAAGAAGTTTCCCCCTAAAGAGCTTCAGGATAATTTACCAAGCCAAGAACGGTTCCGTTACCTGGTAGGATTAAGGAGGCCGAGGTAAAAGTAGAGTGAGCAGACTTATTACATCATGCCTTATTATGACCAGGATGATATAATTAGGTGGTCAGAGATAGCCATACCTTTGGCAAAAAAAGTTGAGTCGGGGGGAGTTTAAAATGAAGGTTTTGGTAGTTATTGATATGCAGAATGATTTCATTGATGGAGCGCTTGGTACGAAGGAAGCTGTGGAAATCGTTGCTAAAGTGAAGGAGAAGATTGACAGTTATCTGGCTTCAGGTGAGACGGTCATTTATACACAGGATACCCATACTGAGGCCTACCTTCAGACACAAGAAGGGGAAAAGCTGCCTATAGAGCACTGTATAAAGGGGACCCCAGGTTGGGAGATTTCCCCAAAGGTGTATGTGAGCGGATGTCAGGTAGTTGAAAAGCCTTCTTTCGGTTCAATAGAGCTTGCTGAATTGATTGCTCAGATAAAGGAAATACAGTCTATCGAGCTCATCGGGCTTTGTACGGATATCTGTGTTATTTCCAATGCATTGATTATGAAAGCAAAAATGCCGGAGGTTCCGATTGTTGTTGACTCATCATGTTGTGCAGGTGCGACTTTGGAAGGGCATCAAAACGCCTTGTGTGCAATGAGGATTTGCCAGATTGAGGTGATCTAAGAATAGTTTCTGGATATGGCTATGGCCCTCGGAAAAATACCCTTTTCCGAATGTTTTAATAATATAAGGATAAAAGAGTATATAAATATAGAAGGGGATGAAAAAAATGAAACTAAGCAAGGGCTTTCATTTAGCCAATAAGTACTATCCATTATTATTGGTTCCAATAATTCTTGATCTTTTGCAAATAAAAGAAATTCTGAGGTCTGTACAAGAGTTCAACCTGCAAGTGACTATTCCTGCAGCGGTGCCAAGCATTACCCAAATCTTAAATACTTCTGATCAAGGCGCTGCCGGTTTTAACGTAAATCTACCTTATGATTTTTTGGACAATAGTTTTTTGATTGTCTTAGCTATTGTGCTTTTTTTCCTTGCCGGCACATTTTTAAAAGGGGGATTTCTGGGGTGTATCTTGGCTGGAATTGAGGAGCAGGAAGTCAGTGTAAACACCTTCATTCAAAGGTCAAAACAATACTTTGGACGTTTTCTGGCACAGGTTTTACTCATGTTCGCTCTATTTATTCCTGTTATGATACTCGTGCTTGTCTTTTGGCCCCTGGGGCCAGTGGTTGCTATAGGTATCTTTATTTTAGCTTTTTTCTTAACCTTTTGGGATTATAGTATCGTGGCTGAAAATGCCGGTCTTATCGAGGCCGCCCAAAATTCTCTGACTCGTGTTAGAGCTAATTTAGGAAAAGTGTTTTATTTTGTACTACCAATTGTGCTTATTACAGTCTTATTAAGCATTCTAGCCAATGCTTTGATAGGTGCCGGGCTTTTATTAGCTACACTGTCTATTGTTCTCTATGCATATTTCGGAACGGCAGTTATTTTTGCCATAATGGGATTTTACTTGGAGATCTCAGGACAGGGAGAAGAAAATAATTCTTTTGAATGATTTTATAAATCTTTGTATTGAAGGTATTTTTTAATATGAGTGGAAAATAGCTGGATTATGGCATAAAAAAGATCGAATTGATGATACTTTGAGTGAAGAGATAACTAATTTTTAGATAAGGTGGGAACAAAGTGTCCGAAGAAAAAATTTACGATGTTGTCATTATCGGTGCCGGTCCGGCTGGAATGACAGCCGCCGTTTATACTTCACGCGCCAATTTGTCGACATTAATGATTGAACGTGGGATTCCCGGAGGTCAGATGGCTAATACCGAAGAAGTTGAGAACTATCCTGGTTATGACAGTATACTAGGGCCCGATTTATCTACTAAAATGTTCGAACATGCCAAAAAGTTTGGTGCCGAGTATGCTTACGGTGAAATTCTGCAAATTGTTGATAACGGGAAATTAAAAACAGTAGTTGCCGGTGGGAAAGAATACAAAACTTACACTGTGATTATTGCATCCGGTGCTGAATATAAGAAACTAGGCGTACCTGGTGAGAAAGAACTTGCCGGTCGAGGTGTATCTTATTGTGCCGTCTGTGACGGAGCTTTTTTTAAAGGAAAAGAGCTTGTTGTTGTAGGCGGAGGAGACTCTGCTGTTGAAGAGGGTATTTATTTAACAAGGTTCGCTTCAAAAGTAACCATTGTCCATCGCCGTGACCAATTACGTGCCCAAAAAATCCTTCAAGAGCGTGCCTTTGCCAATGAAAAGATTGATTTTATTTGGAATCACAGCGTGAAAGAAATTCATGAGAAGGACGGGAAAGTCGGTAGTCTTACCCTCGTTTCAACAGTAGACGGAACCGAACAGGAATTTAAGGCGGACGGAGTTTTTATTTATGTAGGAATGTTGCCGCTGTCTAAACCATTTACAAGCCTTGGTATTACCAATGAAAGTGGCTATATCGCCACAAATGATGAAATGGAAACGAGAGTACCGGGAATTTTTGCAGCCGGTGATATTCGTGAAAAAACCCTACGGCAAATTGTTACGGCTACGGGTGATGGCAGTATTGCTGCTCGAGCTGCACAACATTATGTCGAGGAAATCAGGAACACTTGAAGGTCAAGCAATAATAGGGTAAGCAAAAGATTATTTTAGGTTAGTAAAAAATATTTGGTTTGCATGTTGTCTTCTTGTTTTTCATATTGACGTTAACGTTAACTGGTATTAGAATATTCTATAAACAGTCTAACAAATTTAAATATTGCAACAGGTGATTATTCAAAAAGGTGGTCTAAAATGAAGGCAAAAATAAGTGGCCCGATCTGGACTATTTCTGAACTTGCAGACGAACTAAGTATTACCACTCGAACAATTCGCTATTATGAGGAGGTGGGACTGGTAGAACCGCAACACCATGCCGATATCGGTCAACGGCTCTATGGCACTCGGGAGCGGGCCAGGCTAAAACTTATTTTAAGAGGCAAACGCATGGGCTTCTCATTAGCGGAAATTAAAGAGATGATTGATCTTTACGATGTAGATCATACGGAAAAAGAGCAATTGCAGCGAACGGTGGAGTATGGTGCAAGGCGGCTTCGAGAAATTGATGAAATGATCAGGGAATTACAGATGATGCGGGAAGAGATACTGGAGTATCATGAGAAGTTTTCGGAAAGACTTAAGCAGTTTAGCGAAAAGCCAATGAATCCTAAACGGTAGAGACCCATTTAGCCAACAAATAGATATTAAGCAAAGGAGGAAAACGATGTTTGATTTTATGCTTAATGACGAACAGTTAAAACTGGCACGAGAAGCTGCCGAATTTGCCAAGACGAAAGTTTCCAAGCAATTGGTTTTGGACATGGATGCAGAAAAGGTTATTTATCCGCGGGAATATATTACCGCTCTGGCTAAGGAGAATTTGCTGGGACTGCGTTTTCCTAAAGCCTATGGCGGCAGAGATTTAGGCTGGGCAGATGAAGTGATCGCTATAGAAGAAATAGGTACCCTGGGTACAAGCCTGGGTTGTCTATACTCTCTTCCATCGATTGTGGGAGAAGCGATCAATAAGTTTGGCAGCGAGGACTTAAAAAAGCGATTTTTGCATCCCACCTTAGAGGGCAAACTCTGTACTGCTGAAGCATTAACAGAACCGAGAGGCGGGTCGGACTTTTTCGGAGCGACTACGGTAGCAGTCCGCCAAGGGGATCATTATGTGCTTAATGGCCAAAAACGTTTTGTGGTCGGGGCGGAAGGTGCCGATTATTTCATGGTCTATGCAAAGACTCGTGACGATGCCTCTCCTCATCAAAGTATTAGCGCTTTCTTGGTGGAGAGGGGTCCCGGTGTGGAAGTCGGGCATATTTACGGTTTGATGGGAACACGGGGCGGCGGAGCAGGGCGCGTTGTGTTCCGAGATGTTAAAGTTCCGGTTGAAAACATACTGGGGAAAGAGCATGGGGCCGCTGAGATTTTCTATCAAATGATGATTCCGGAGAGGATGACCAGTGCTGCCGGAGCTTTAGGAACAGCAAAAGCCGCTTTGGAGGTTGCGGCGCGTTATAGTACCAAGCGCAAGGCCTTTGGCAAAAAAATCAAAGATTTCCAAGGTGTTAATTTTAAAGTCGCCGATAGTATCACCCAACTTGACGCTGCCCGCGCTTTAGTTTATACCGCGGCACGCGCTATTGATGCCGGTGTTGAGGCCGGCCGGGCACGACGCTTAGTGTCCGAAGCCAAGAAGTGTGCCACGGAAACAGCTTGGCAGGTTGTTAACGCCGCTATGCAGATTATGGGCGGGATCGGTTATACCAATGTTTATCCCATTGAGCGCATGCTGCGGGATACCCGGTTGATCATGATTTGGACCGGAACCAATGAAATCATGAACCTGATTATCCAACATGAGTATTATAAGCAATTAGCAGGTGATGACAAAATCCAACGCAATTGGGAAGAGGATGCAGTCAATGCTCATTTAGAGGAAGAAAAGATTTACGAATAGAGGGTGAAATTGGGGGTACAACCCTGGAAACGCTCCGTGATGGCTGGCTATTAACCGGAGATGTCGCCATGAGTGATGAAGATGGGTATTTGTGGATCATGGATCGAAAAAAAGACGTGATTATTTCCGGAGGGGTCAATATTTATCCAAAGGAAATTGAAGATCTCCTACTAACCCATCCGCTGATTGCCGACGTTGCGGTCATTGGAGTAGCCCATCCCGATTGGGGTGAAAGCGTGTGTGCAGTGGTTGCTTTGCAGCAAGACGCAACAATAACATTAGAAGAAATCAGGCAATTTTGCCATAATAGACTTGCAGATTATAAGATGCCTAAATTACTAAGAGTTGTACCTGCTTTACCAAGAAATTCTTCAGGGAAATTACTGAAATATCATCTTCGCGAACATATTTCTTAGTGCTCGTAGATTATTCAAGGTCATAGCCGACGTGCTTAAACTAAAAGGATAGAGAAGGATATTGAAAAAGTATCCTGACTCTATCCCTTTTTGCTTATATTTTGTAATATGGACACCTGATACATTCCACGGATTTTTATTAGGAGCGAGGGGTATGTTGGGGGGCTTTTACCGGTGCTGCGAAAGGGGGAAAGTTATCATTAGTTATATGATATTTGGACCTTTTAGGCTATAATTTCCTTAACAAAAACTGTTTAAAGAAGGAATGTAAATGCAAGTAAAAAATATCTATTGTGTCGGTCGCAATTACATGCAACATGCTAAGGAACTAAATAATGCAGTCCCAACTTCTCCATTTCTTTTTGCTAAGCCTACCCATACTCTGGTTGAAGCTCAGGGTCAGACTATTTCTATGCCACAGGACCGGGGTGATGTTCATTACGAAGTGGAATTGGTTGTCCATGTGGGTAAGAAATATGAGCCAGGTATGAAGACAGAGGAACTCATTGATAAGATGGCTATAGGGATTGATTTTACCTTAAGAGAGGTTCAAGAAGAGCTAAAGAAAAAGGGGCTCCCTTGGTTACTGGCCAAAGGGTTCCCTAATTCAGCGGCATTATCCCAATGGCTGCCTTTCGAGGGGCTGGAGGCTACAGCCAGACATGATTTTACCCTTGAGCTGAACGGTAAAGAGGTGCAAAGAGGAAATATCAAGGAGATGATTTTTGATATTCC
>NZ_CEVWNY010000150.1:0-6427 GCF_982384815.1 Desulfitobacterium sp.
GTTCTTGGAAATAGCCATTTTGCTGAGCTACCAGAACAGGTAAGTTTTCCTCAATGGTTAAAGAGCCAATGGTTAATTTATTCTGTGCTTGAGCCTTACCTGCTGTGCCCCCCTGACTCTGCCCGCAACCTGTAAGAACACTTAAAATAAGTGCCAGAACAAGCAGTAGACTAAAGGATTTTCGACCCATCTTTGCTTCCTCCCGCTTATAACGAAATTATGAACCTAAGTTCATTTCTTGATTTCTATTAAACTCCCTTTTTCTAATTTCGTCAATAGGTTTTTTTACAGTTTGCCACTTTCTTTAGGGATTAACCCAGGAACAAAATACTTTCTCACAGGTATCTAGCAGAAGGTAAATCAAAAAACCCATCAGCCCCATGGCAATGATGCCGGCAAACATTTTATCATAAGCTAAGCTACTCCAAGAGTTCATAATAAAGAAACCGATCCCTTCTTGGGTAGCATAGGTTTCCACTAAGAAGAGGATGGCCATAGCAGTGCCAAGACCCAACTTCAAGGAGGTAAGAATAGAAGGAAGGCAGGCCGGAAAATACACATGCCGATAAAGCTCCCAGGTTGAGGCCTTTAAAGACTTTACCGAGAGGACATACTCTTGCTGGACATTACGAGCGGCATCTCTTGTGGTAACCACAATCTGATAAAATACAATCAAAGTTATCATGACAATTTTCGACACATTGCCGATCCCCAGTAGGATCAGAAAAATCGGCAGAAAAACCACCTTCGGTATGGGAAAGGTCAGATAGAGAAAAGGAGCTGATAACCTGTCCGCATGCTTATTCTTACCTAAAAATAAACCTAAGGGAATCCCCAAAATGGCAGCGATAACTAAGCTAACCCCAACCCGATACAGGCTAATCTGCAAATGGGGTATAAGGTCACTAAAAAATAACTGTCCAAAGGATCTGACAGCTTCTCCTGGGGGCGGAAAGGCCGGGGTCTGGAGGAGTATGGACAATATCTGCCAGGCTAAACCGATCAGCAGTACGGTTATTATAGTAGTCAAAAGCTTATGGGTAAAGGCTTTTAAATATAGATCTTTTAAATGCATGCCTCTTCCCTCCCCCGCAAGCTTAGACGCAAACCGTTACAGACCCTCAAGAATTCCATTTTACCCCGGGCTTCATAATCGCCGGCCAAGGGGTTGACTATTTCTTGGGTGATAGTTCCCGGACAAGCAGACATGACAAAGATCCTGTGTCCAAGGAACACAGCCTCCTCAATATTATGGGTGATGATGAGTATAGTTAGCCCCGTCTCTTGCCAGACATTAAGCACCAAATCCTGCATCTCTTCCCTTGTCAGAGCGTCCAAAGACGAAAAAGGCTCATCCATTAAGAGCAGCTCCGGTTTTAGCACTAAAGACCTGGCAATAGCCACCCTTTGCCTTTGCCCACCACTTAATTGAATGGGAAATCGCTTCCGCAAATGGAGCAAACCAAGCTGTTTAAGAATCCCTTCCGTTCGTTGAGCTGCTTCGCCGGCGCTTACCCCTTTTATCTGCAGGCCTAACCTTACGTTATCCCACACAGTTTTCCAGGGCAACAACCCATATTCCTGTAAGATTAAGGCTACTTGATTGCTTTCTTGAGGGGGGTGTCCATTCAAAAGAACCTGCCCTTGGTAGTGCTTATTTAATCCTGCCACTACGCTAAAGAGAGTACTTTTCCCGCAACCGGAAGGGCCAATGATAGCCCCAATCTGCCCGGAAGGCAAAGCTAAACTCACATTTTTTAAGGCAGGGATTAATTGATCATTTTGGTGATATATTACATCCAGGGACTCGATGGCTAAATAATTTATATCTTTATCCTTCTTCATCTATTTTATATCTCCCAATCCCTCTCATATTGTAATCAATCAGTGTGTTATAGGCCAGTTCAATATCCTCCGGCTCGCCCTTACCGATCCAGGATAAAATAACCCCTCGGAAGGTTCCCACGAAGGCAGTAGCAGTTACAGCCGTATCTTGTTTAGGGATCAATTGCTCCTCCATTAATTCATCCAAATCAATCTTAGTCAGACGAATGAGATCTTCCTCAATATCGGCATATTTGGTGTTGAGAGCCGAATGAAGTTGGGGAAACTGCTCCAGTAGGATTTTAGCCAAATACTTTTCCTTTAAAAATAAGCGAATACATACCTCCATGGAAGCCTGCAGCTTATCAAAGTTGTTATCATATTGGGCACGCTCTTCCCTTATCTTAGCCAATAATTCCTCATACATTTCTTTAACAATCATATCTACTAAGGATTCTTTATCGGCAAAATAGAGATAAAAAGTCCCAGTAGCAATTCCTGCCCGCTTAGCAATGGATTTAATCGAGACCTTGCCGATCTCTTCCTCTTCAGATAGGATTTCCTTAGCAGCCTTGATTATCCTTTTACGGCGTATTTCTTGCTTCTTGAGGACGTTATCCGTTTTATTGTAGACCATAGCCAACTCCATATTTTTATTCTTGTCTACATAATAAAAGTCCATAAACTGAATTTAGGTTCAATTTATGGACAAATTTTACTATTTATTATTTTTTTAGTCAAGCGAATTGCGGTAATCCAGTTCTATTTTCTGATCACTATCTCTTTACCCTCTCGACGCCATTCCGCATATTCGGCGGCAGCAGTGAAGAGAACATCTGTGGAAGAGTTCAAGGCAGTTTCACAGGAGTCTTGCAACACGCCAATGATAAAGCCGACTCCCACTACCTGCATAGCAATATCATTAGAGATTCCGAACAAGCTGCAAGCCAGAGGAATGAGTAAAAGTGAACCCCCTGCTACACCAGAAGCACCGCAGGCCGCTATGGCGGCAAGTACACTCAAGATAATTGCAGTGGGAAGATCCACAGGAATTCCCAAGGTATGAACCGCCGAAAGAGTAAGCACGGAAATTGTTACAGCGGCCCCAGCCATATTGATGGTGGCTCCTAAGGGAATGGAGATTGAGTAGGTATTCTTATCTAATCCCAGTTTTTCACAGAGATTCATATTAACTGGAATATTGGCTGCTGAACTCCGGGTAAAGAAGGCCGTCAGTCCGCTTTCTTTCAAGCAGCGAAATACCAAGGGAAAAGGATTCCGACGAATTTTTAAGTAAACGATAATTGGGTTGATTATTACAGCCACAAAAACCATACATCCGATCAGCAGAATCAATAATTTACCATAACCCAATAATGCTTCCAGACCGCTGGTGGCAATTGAATTAAAAACTAATCCCATGATTCCCAGGGGGGCCAAACTAATGACCCATTTAACCACGGTGGAAATTGCATCAGATAAATTGCTGATTAAAGTCTTGGTGGATTCACCAGCACTTCTTAAAGCAAACCCTAAGAGAATAGCCCAGGTTAAAATACCAATATAATTGGCATTCATAAGTGCCTTAACTGGGTTATCAACAATGTTCATAAGCAACGTTAGTAGAACTTCATTAATACCCCCCGGTGAAGTAATGTCTTCCACCCCGGCTGCGAGAGTAATACTGACCGGAAACATAAAACTGGCAATAACACCGACTAAGCTGGCCAAAAAGGTTCCCACAAGATAAAGAACCAAAATGGCTTTCATATTGGTTTGCTGTCCGCTCCTATGGTTGGCGATGGCTGCCATAACTAAGAAAAAGACAAGGATCGGTGCCACAGCTTTTAAGGCTCCGACAAATAAATCCCCTAGGATAGCTACCGGCTTTACCGCTTCAGGAATCGTTAAGGCTAAGATAATACCGATGATGAGGCCGATGAGAATACGTTTGACAAGACTGATTCCGTTCCATTTCTTGATTAGTTCATGCAATGCTTTTGCTCCTTCCCTTTAAGCTTTGACTTATAGTGTCGTATTATATAAGATTTTTAAAGTTTACCACGTATTTTGTAATATTACAATTTTAATTATGCATACATGAGGTTACCAAAATAGGCTATATATTTTTGTAGGCTTAATACTTAAATAATTTAGAAAAGGATAAAAGGAAGAAACGGCCAACATATATATTATAAACAAATATGATACCCAATCCTTTTCCTTAAAAGAAAGTTAGAAAAGTATGAATTGGTATTTTAAGATTGCTTTGATGAAGCTTGTTTGATTTCCGTCAGTTAAATTTAGCAGCCAAAATTCAAGGAGGTAAAGTTATGATTTACGAAGGAGCAGTCTTTCGCCCCCCCAGCGAAGCCTCAAGCTTAATTCTGCAGATAACCATAGGCTGTCGCCATAATCAATGTACATTTTGCAGTATGTATAAAGGAAAAAGCTTTCGGGTCCGCAGTAAAAGTGAAATCCAATCCATCATTGAAGCTAGTTTTAAGGAGTATCCCAACGCGCAGCGAATCTTTTTAGCCGATGGCGATGCCCTGGCCTGTGACACCGACCTTTTATGTTACATCCTAAAGGAGCTTTACCAACGCTTTCCCCGACTCCAAAGGGTAGGAATTTATGGCGGCCCTAAGGATATTCTGGAGAAATCTCCGGACGAGCTATCCCATCTCAAGCAGCTGGGATTGGGTATTGTATATTTGGGAGTAGAAAGCGGCAGCGGAAAGGTCCTCAAAGAAATCTGCAAGGGAGTTACTCCCGAAGAAATGATTGAAGCGGGCCAAAAGGTTGTAAAAAGTGGGTTAAAATTATCCTGCACCATTATTCTTGGGGTAGGCGGGAAGGATTATTCAGAAGAACATGCTCTTGAGACAGCTAAAGTCCTGAATGCCATTAATCCACATTATCTGGGTGCTCTTACGCTGATGCTCGCACCGGATGCTCCCCTTGTAAGGAAGGTTAAATCCGGGGAGTTTATTATGCTGAATCCCTGGGAATCACTACGGGAACTTCGCCATATTGCTCAGCAGTTGGACCTAGCAGATTGTTTATTCCGAAGCAACCATGCCTCTAACTATCTTCCCCTTAAAGCCCATCTTCCCTTTGATAAGGATACACTTCTCGCCACCCTAAGTGAAGTAATTGAGCAGAATCGTGAGGATTATTTACGACCGGAATATTGGCGGGGACTATAAAAAGGCTAAAAGAATGCTACTCAGCATTCTTTTAGCCTTTTTCTTAGCTGAACTATTCAAAGATTCCCGTTGAAAAGTTTTTTGCTATAGCATTTAACAATTTGGATTTTCCAGCCACTGCCTTTGAGCCCCAGCTACTCCAGCACCAAGCTCTACATTATGTCCACTTCTTACCAGCGCTAGTTCCATAGCGGCAAACATTTTCAAGATGTCAGCGGCGTCAGTATAGCCCATATGACCAAGCCGTAACATCTTGTTTTTTATTTTCCCTAATCCCCCGCCAATAGCAACATGGAATTCCTCACGCATGAGCTTGCGGAAAGCATCAGCGTTTTCAAATTTTACTGCTGTAAGTGTTGGGCTTGCTGCAGAATCTTTAACTAATAGTTCTAAACCGAGAGCACGAACCCCTGCTCTAGTCATATCCCGAAGAGCGGCATGGCGTTTATATTGACTCTCCAGTCCACCGCTTCTTTCGATCATATCACATGATTCCTCCAACCCGCAGACCAGTGCCAAATTTGGAGTGTATGGCGTACCTACGCCTGATTCGATATGGCTTTTATAAAGTTTTAAATCGAAATAGAAGGATGGACATTTATGTTGGCTAATTCTTTCCCATGCTTTTTCACTAACCGTGATCAGAGCGAGACCGGGTGGCAGCATAATCGCTTTTTGGCCGCCGGTGGCAACAATATCTATTCCCCATTTATCCATATAAAGTGGTGTACCGACAATCGAGCTTACTGCATCGACAAGAAAAAGAGCTTCGGTTTCTCGAACGATTGCAGCAATTGCTTCAATGTTATTAATTGCAGACGTTGATGTTTCACAATGAGTGGCGAATACTGCCTTTGCCTCAGGATTTTCCTTCAATGCCTTTCGAACATCCTCTGGATCTACAATATCTCCCCATTCGGTCTCCACACGGACAACTTTGCAGCCGATATGTTCTGCTATTCCTTGCAAGTATTCTCCGAAGTAACCGACAACACAGAGAATGATTGTGTCATTTGGCCCCACCGTATTAATCATGGCAGTTTCTAAGGCAGATGCTCCACTTGAAGTAAGGGGTATAACCATATTATTTGTTTGGAAAATCGCTTTAGCCTTATTCATTGTTCTTAGCAATATTTCCTGGAACACTGGATTCCGATAGTCCATCATTGGGTGATCAAAGCTTTTCAACATAGCTAATTGAATTTCTTTAGGGACTTGAACCGGTCCCGGTAGTCTTAGATCCATTTTTTGCTCAAACATTATTTACACTCTCCTTTATAAGTAGTTCGGAATTTGATTTAATTCAAATGAGTCTTGCTCCAAGTTAATTCTCATATGTCTCCGCTAAAAGTTGGACAGGATGAATAACCTGGGCTTGAGAGCCTGCTTGTTTC
>NZ_CEVWNY010000151.1:0-6261 GCF_982384815.1 Desulfitobacterium sp.
ATGCCTTGGATGTAGCTAGTTGGCTGAAGGAGGATGTATAATGATTGTCTCTTGGAATACAACCAATGCTTGCAATATGTATTGTGATCACTGTTATCGTGATGCAGGCTGTAAAGCCGAAGAGGAGCTAAGCACTTCTGAAGCCAAGACCCTTCTGGAGCAAATCGCTAAGGCTGGGTTTAAGATTATGATTTTTAGCGGTGGAGAACCACTTCTGCGTCCAGATATTGTGGAATTAGTAGCTCATGCTAAATCTTTAGGTTTACGTCCGGTTTTTGGCACCAATGGCACTTTGATCACCGTAGATATGGCTCATCGACTCAAGGAGGCCGGGGCAATGGGAATGGGCATCTCCCTAGATTCCCTTAATATCGAAAAGCATAATCAATTCCGTAAGTATCCTCGAGCATGGGAAGAGGCTGTGCAAGGGATGCGGAATTGTCGGGAAGTAGGACTTCCCTTTCAGATCCATACCACAGTGATGGATTGGAATCGAGATGAATTAGAAGCCATTACGGATTTTGCCGTAGCGGAAGGAGCAGTTGCCCATCACTTCTTTTTTCTTGTTCCTACCGGGCGCGCTGTATCCATTGAGGAAGAATCCCTGCGGGCCGAGGAATATGAAGATGCGCTAACTCGCATAATGAAAAAGCAACAAGAGGTGGAGATCGAGCTTAAGCCTACCTGCGCACCCCAATTTATGCGGATCGCCAAACAGATGGGGGTCAATACCCGTTTTGGACGGGGATGCTTAGCGGGAACTTCTTATTGCATCATCAGTCCCAAGGGACAAGTGCAGCCCTGTGCCTATCTAAACATCCCACTGGGAGATGTGCGGGAGACTCCTTTTGATGAGCTGTGGCAGAAACATCCGGTATTCAATGAATTGCGCACTATGGACTATAAGGGCGGCTGCGGTGTCTGTGGCTATAAAAAAGTTTGCGGTGGCTGCCGCGCTCGGGCTGCCTATTATGAAGAAGGAGATTACATGGCTGAAGAGCCTTGGTGCCTTTATCATGGGCGTAAGGGGGTAAAATAATGGATGCTCTCGACCGTGCTCTTCTAAATATTGTCCAAACGGATTTTCCGCTTACGGCTCGTCCCTACGCGACCCTGGCCCTTCTCGTCGGAACCACGGAACAAGAGGCTTGGCAGCGTATCTGCAATTTACGTCAAGAAGGGATTATTCGACGCCTAGGGGGAGTTTTTGACTCCCATCGTCTGGGCTATAAAAGCACCCTGTGTACAGCAAAGGTGCGGTCGGATAAAATTCAGATCCTTGCCGATCTGTTAATGAAGATCCCCGGTGTTACCCATAATTACTTACGCGATCACGAATACAATATCTGGTTTACATTAATTGCACCTTCCGAAAAAGAAGTAGAGAAGACTTTAACTACCATCAAAGGGATCATCGGTACGGAGGAGGTATATTCTCTTCCGGCTCTTCGGCTTTTCAAAATAAGTGTGGATTTCGATTTTCATGAAGATGATGAGAATGGACTTAACAGCAATCCCGCGAATCCCGAGGCGGAATCGCCTAGCTATCGTTTGGAAAATGAGCCCGATCCGGTTAGCGAGTCGGATAAAATGCTGATTCGCGAATTACAAGGGAATATTCCGCAAGCAATGACTCCTTTTGCCGAGATCGGGGAAAGATTGGCTTGGGATGAGGAGAAAGTTTTGGAGCGAACCCAAAATCTTATAAGGAATCGGGTAATTCGCCGTTTCGGAGCTGTTCTTCGGCACCAAAAGGCCGGTTTTACTGCCAATGCTATGGGGGTATGGCAGGTGCCCGAGGAGAAGGCGGAGGAAGTGGGCAAAATAATGGCTTCTTTCCGTGAAGTAAGTCATTGCTATCAAAGACCGACCCTTGCTGATTGGCCTTACAACCTCTTTACAATGATTCATGCCCGTTCCGAAGAGGAATGTGCCGAGACGATGAAGAAGATTGCTCAGGCGACAGGTATTAAGGATTATAGTATGCTATTCAGCATTAAGGAGTTAAAAAAGAGCAGTATGCAATACTACATAGAAGAAGACGATTAGGAGGGTTCAATCTTGGGTTTTCAGGATGAAAGAAGCAAAAAAGCCTTTGCTCGTGCTAATCAAGTCCTTCCCGGAGGTGTCAATTCTCCGGTCAGGGCTTTTAAATCTGTAGGAAGAGAACCGGTTTTTATTGAACGGGGAGAAGGAGCAAGGCTCTGGGATATTGATGGCAACTCCTACTTGGATTACGTCCTATCCTGGGGTCCATTGATCCTCGGTCACGCTCATCCGGTGGTGGTGGAGGCCATTAAAAAAGCCGCCGAGCGGGGAACAAGTTACGGTGCTCCAACGGAAATTGAAACTGAATTGGCAGAAGAAGTAATCAAGGCCTTCCCTTCCATGGAAATGGTGCGGATGGTAAATTCCGGGACCGAAGCCACCATGAGCGCTTTGCGTCTAGCCCGCGGTGTAACCGGTCGTAATAAAATTGTAAAATTTGAAGGTTGCTATCACGGACATGGGGATTCTTTGCTGATTAAAGCCGGGAGCGGTGCTCTAACCTTTGGGGTGCCTACTTCTCCTGGTGTACCATCCTCAGTAGCTTCGGAAACCATCTCGGCTCAATATAATGATCTGGATGGCTTAAAAGCGATCTTTAAAGAGTATGGAGCAGATATTGCTGCGGTTATCGTGGAACCGGTGACTGGGAATATGGGGGTTGTTCTGCCTCAGCCAGGTTTTCTGGAAGGGTTACGGGAATTGACTCAAGTGTACGGCAGCTTGCTTATTTTTGATGAGGTGATGACAGGCTTTAGAGTCGGCTATGGCGGGGCTCAGGGGCGTTTTCAGATCGATCCGGATCTGACTTGTTTAGGCAAGATCATTGGCGGCGGTCTCCCGGTAGCCGCCTATGGCGGTAAACGCAAGTATATGGAGCAAGTGGCACCTAAAGGCCCCATTTACCAAGCCGGAACTCTGTCCGGTAACCCTTTAGCAATGGCGGCAGGGCTTGCTACCTTGCGGCTTTTGCAAAAAGATGGGCTATATGTGGAACTGGAGAGAAAGACCAACCGTTTGGCCGTGGGCTTAAAGACTATTGCAGAAGAACTAGGGTTACCCATCTGGGTTAATGCCGTCGGGGCCATGTTTTCTGCATTCTTTACCGGTCAACCGGTAATCGACTTTAAGAGTGCCTGCACTTCCGATGTCGAGCTATTTGGGGCATACTTTAGAGGGATGCTGGAGCGGGGAGTCTATCTAGCCCCCAGTCTATACGAGGCGGTCTTCCTTTCCGCCGCCCATAGTGATGCTGATATTGACTATACCCTAGAGCAGGCAAGGGAAGTATTAAAATCCTTGCGCTAAAGTTAAGGGAGGGTTAGATGGATGGAAGGCAAGAAAATCATTCGCACCGTCATTACCATAGGTCTGTTTGTGGCCTTAGTTACCGTTCTGATTGTTTCCCAAGGACATGACCCGAGCAATCCACATGCCTCAATCCCTAAGGAGGAATGGATTAGCGGGGCGAAAGGTCATGGCTTTGCCGTTTTAAATAACCAGAACCCCAAAGGCCAATGCTATGGATGCCATGAAAAGAAAGGACTGGGCGGAAAAGTCTATTGTCAAAGTTGTCATGACCAATCCGGCGTAGAATTTAGTTTACCTGATTGAACGGGACGGATCCCTTTGTTCACTAAAAAGCACCTGAAGATAGACATGTTGGTAGGGGGTATGCAAAACGAACAGGATAGTTCGATGAGCAGCGCCCCTTTTTTATTTGCGCGAAAAGTTTTTGTCACAGGCACCTGGGCGTTGGAATAATATGGTATATACAATGAGCTGCCTGGGGGGATCTTATGGATAAGGACGAAAGGATTCAGTATTTAGAGCAACTTGAGCAATTGAGGGGTTCTAAGGTTCTCGTATATTTTGCTTATACGCCCCTTGATGATAGTATACTGGTGCCCCTCTATGAGCAACTTAAGGTCATTGGCTTTTCGGAGAAGATTGATCTATTCCTGCACAGCTATGGTGGAGCGGTGGATACTCCCTATAAGGTTGTCACCTTAATCAGGGAATTTTGTAATGAGTTTGGTGTCATTGTTCCTTTTGTGGCTAAATCCGCTGCTTCCATGTTAGTCTTAGGTGCTGATGAGGTTGTGATGGGTCCCTTTTCAGAGTTGGGTCCCATTGATCCGTTGATTAAGCATCCTGTATATAAGGATTTATGGGTTCCTGTCCAAGCTATCCGTTACTGTATCGACTATCTGCAACGCTCCATAGAGAACAATTCAAATCCGGAACTGGTTACCGCAATTATTACCCCTATGCTGGATAAATTGGATCCTTGGCTTATTGGTGATTATGAAAAGGCTTTAAAGGCTTCGCACCAATATGCCGAGGCATTATTATCCCGTTATATGTTAAAGGAAAATCCCGAGCTTGTGCCTGATGTAACTCGTGCTTTAACCGAGGGCTACTTTTCCCATGGTTATCCGATAGGGCGTCAAGAGGCTAAAGAACTGGGGTTAAGAGTTACGGAAGCGGAGGGCGAACTTTGGGACGTTATTTGGAGCCTCTACCGGGGATATGAGGAGGTATTCGCAAGTTCGGGAAACAATGAGAGGGCCTAAAAGCCCTCTTTTTGAAGGTATTAAATGTCTTAAAAAAACTATAAATATGTTCCAGAAAAAACATATTGAAAAAAAGGACATTATCTTGTAGCATATGAATGTAGTGAATGAAATGCTATTCACTTATCGACTCCGTGGACAAAACAAGTTTGGGTTGTGGAATAATTTGTGGTATATTTAGACTATGGAGGTGTTGACATGTTAGTAACTTTTGGTGTAATAACCCCTACTGTAATGATTATTGTATTAGTTATTGCCTTAGTTCTTTTTGGACCGGGAAAATTGCCTGAATTAGGTAAGGCACTGGGACGAGGGATTTCCGAGTTTAAATCAGCAACAAACGGTGAAGAAAAAGAAGATAAAGATAAAGTTGAAAGTAAAGAAGCTTAAAAGAATGCAAGAGAGAAAAAAAGCGGGCAACACCTAATTGTGTGAGCCTGCTTTTTGCATTTCCGACTTTAGGGTAGCTTCGCGTCATCGCGTCATCCCTTCGGATGGGAAAATTAGTAGGGGGTATTTTATGTGTCTTAAGCGGTTAGTGCGCTTAATACTGGTTAAAATAGGATTAGGAGTTAATCATTTTTTGAGTATCCTTTAAGGAAGTGTTTATGTGACGGTCGCCAAGGTTGTATCAAACCCGCAATTGATTTTTCAGTTTGTCAAAACGGTTTTTCCTTTAGTAAAAAATAATCTTCGCAACTGGGAGCAAAGAGCCGGCTTATGTCCGGATTCTACTCTCGCCCAACAAGCTATCGACAGCATTACCCATAAAGAATTTCATTGTTTAGGGGGTAGCATCTATTCTCTCTATCCCGGTGCCAACACAGAAGAGGTTATCGAATTTATCGTTGCTTATCAGACAATAAGCGATTATCTGGACAATTTAGTGGACGCCCTGGAAGTTCAAGATGAGCAAGCATTTAGACAATTGCACCTGGCTATGACAGAGGCTTTGGAGGCTAATAGTTCTTGTTCCGACTACTATGCTTATTATCCCTATCAAGGGGATGGAGGCTACTTAAAGGATTTGGTCAGGACTTGCCAAAAACGGATTCGTGATTTACCTTCCTATTCCCTAGTTAAGCCAACGATGATTGTGTTGGCGGAACTTTATGCTAAGCTCCAAGTTACTAAGCATCTTGATCCCTCCATTCGAGAGGAGAAGATGTCGGTCTGGATCAATAAGGTTTTACCTGATTACCCAGGATTTACTCAGTGGGAATTTGCCGCCGCAACCGGCTCGACCCTCGGCATTTTCTGTCTTTTTGCTATGGCCTATAATCCGGACTTGTCGGCAAGTGAAGTAGAGAAAGTTAAAAATGCATACTTTCCTTGGATTGAGGGGCTCCATATTCTTTTAGACTACTTTATAGATTTAGAAGAGGACCGGGAAACTTCCCAGCTGAATTTCGTTGCTTACTATTCCTCAGTAAAGCAACTTCAAGAACGGCTAATGACCTTTATTACGGTCTCACTGCAGCTGGCAGGAAATTTAAAATATCCTAATTTTCATGAAGCAATTATTCGGGGTTTGCTGGCTATGTACTTATCTGATGAAAAGGGTATATCTAAGGAATGTGCTGCCGTAACCCGGGAACTCCTCCAGGCAGGTGGAACAAAGGTGAAGCTCCTTTATTGG
>NZ_CEVWNY010000152.1:0-6125 GCF_982384815.1 Desulfitobacterium sp.
AATTTTACCGGGAGGTTCTTTCCGAACTGGAGCCTCAGGATAAGCAAAAAAACGAGCTGATCGAAACACTAGAGAATTATTTGGCCAATCATTGTGACTTAAAAGAGACTGCCAATGCCCTTTTTCTCCATCCCAATTCTCTTCGGTACCGCCTCAAACGAATCGAAGAGATGTTGGACATTGACCTTCAGGATTTTGACACTATAGTATCCTTGGTTATCGCCTTAAAAATTAAGTACCTGGTTAATAATTAGTGATGGGAGAATGTAAATTTCATGGCGTACAAGCTCAACCGGTGGCTTAGTTCGGCTAAGATATGTTCAAAAAGTACGGCCGGCCAGGGTTTTGTATGAGGAGAAACTATGAGCAAAGAAAAACAAATTTTTCAAAATGTTTGCCCCCGCAACTGTTTTGAGACCTGCGGAATTTTATCCACTGTGGAAAACGGCAGACTAATTAAAGTCGAAGGAAATCCGAGACATGGCTATACCCATGGTCGTCTCTGTGCCAAAGGGTATGCTTTTACGGAATATGTCTACAGCCCACAGCGCTTAAAATATCCCTTAAGGCAATTTCCCAGAGGATCGGGTAACTGGCTGCGTTTAAGCTGGGATGAAGCCTTAGAGTCCATCACCTCCAAAATATTAGAGCTTCATGACCGCTACGGCTCAACACTTGCCTGCGGTTATAATAAATATTCCGGCAACCTTGGACTTCTTCATAACGCTACAGAAGGAATGTTCAGGGGACTGGGATCACACACCAAGGTACACGGAGATTTATGCTGGGCGGCAGGCAACGATGCCCTCATTTATAATCGCGGTCAAGCCGGCCCACGTGATCCCGAGCTTCTAGTGAAGGCCAAGGCTATTGTCCTGTGGGGAGTTAACCCAGCTCGGACAGCAATCCACCAGTGGCATTTTATCAACAGGGCCAGGGATAAAGGAGCCAAGCTTCTGGTAATCGATCCGTTATTTACCGCTACTGCAGCCCAAGGGGATATATATCTGCAGATACGTCCCGGTACGGATGGGCTGTTAGCTATGGCCGTCCTAAAATATCTTTTAGCAGCAGAACTATTGGATATTGATTTTATAAAGGAACATTTTCATGGCTGGGAGGCCTTCCGGAACTATCTTCAAGAAGAGGTATCTCTTGAGGAAGCCAGCGCTGTTACAGGGGTGCCTCTGGAGGGCATCCGTGATTTGGCCGGGTTCTATCTGGAGCCACCTTGTGCTACCTGGGTAGGATTTGGTGCTCAGCGTTACTCCAACGGTGGGCAAACCATACGGGGTATTGATGCCTTGGTTGCCTTAACGAAAAACCACCTCCATGAGGGTGGTGGCCTATACTATAACAATCTTCCTAACGTTTTTCCCCTTAGTTTAATGAACTTTCCCCGGCCCCAAGAACAAGAAGACGCCGTCGAACGGAGTCTGGATATTAATCATTTTGCGAGGGAGGCGTTAGAATTAAAGGATCCTCCTTTTAAGCTCCTCTGGATAGCCGGTCATAACCCTTTTACTCAAGCTCATAACTTTCACTATTGGCAGAAGCTTATAAAGCAATTAGAGCTGATCGTAGTCGTGGATTTATTTATGACGGAAACTGCGGTCCAGGCGGACATTGTCCTACCCACAACCACCCCTTTTGAAGAATATGATTTACATCGCAGTTATTGGCATCAGTGGATTAGCATCAATGAAAAGGCTATTGAGCCTTTTTATGAAGCCCGCAGTGACCTGGAGATCGCCCGCAGCCTAACTAAAAACCTCAATGCGAAGCGTCCCAACTTCTCGAGTTTTCCCTGGCAGCTAACTGCTTTAGATTGGATTAAACGTGAGTTAACGCCGGAAGTTCTTAATCAGTTACGAATCAAGAGTTGGGAGGACCTTCTCAAAGGTCCCCGTAAGCTTAGGCTCAACACGGATACTGAAGCCGACCCCGAATATCAAACAAAAACAGGGAAGTTTGAGCTTATGTCCCCGAACGCCAAAGAAAATTATTTACCGGCGTTGGTTCGTTTTCGAGAACAAAAGCCTCCTTCCACTTATCCTTTACGTTTGTTAACTCCCCAAAGCCTCCTGAGGCTTCATTCCCAGTATCGATGGCTTAGTTCGCTGGATATAGAGGGAAAGGCAGATCAAGTGGAGATGAATCCTGAGGATGCGGAACAACGGGGATTGAAGGCTAAGGATCAGGTATCGGTCTTCAACAAAGGTGCCTCTATTCTTAGAAAAGTGAAGATAAATCCATATCTGCCGGGAGGAATTGTGGTTATGGCCCAAGGAGATTCCACTAATCTATTAGTGGCCGGACAAAATACAGATATGGGGACCCGTAGTGCCGGATCCCAAGGGGCAGCCTTCTACGATTCTTGGGTAGAGGTGAAGAAGAAATGAGCAAGATTAATGCTAAAGGGTTCCTCTTCAATGTGGATCGCTGCATCGGATGCCATTCCTGTGCTCTGGCCTGCAAAAGTGAAAATAATACTGCCGATGGGGTATGGTGGCGGAGAGTGAGTGAAAATGAGGTCGGGACATATCTCTCGATTTCCTGCAACCATTGCTCCAGCCCCGAGTGCTTCCGAGTTTGCCCGGAGAATGCTTATATTAAAAGAAGAGACGGCATCGTTCTTATCGACTCAAATCGTTGTGCGGGATGTCGGACCTGTGTGAACGCTTGCCCCTATCATGCGCCACAGTTTGACAATGTGGCTAACAGAACCAGCAAATGCAACTACTGTATTGAACGTCAAAAGGCCGACTTGCTGCCGGCATGCGTAGCAGCTTGTCCAACCGGGGCACTGAAAACTATTGACTTAAACAAGGACCCAGGTGCTGAAACGGTACCCACTGTGGAAGGGTTTCCGGATATTCGCTTGACCAGGCCATCCATTCGCTTTTATCCTGCTAAGGAAAAGAAGAGGTATTGGATAAGAAACTAATCTTTGAAAGCTGTAGTAAAGGAAACTTACTGTTTCCGTTACGACAGCTTTTTTAATTTGAAGTTATTCTAGAATATTTAAATATTACAAAAAACGAGTCTAGTTTTTGTAACTCTGTACAAAGGAATTTGTGCAATAATTAACAGGAAGAACTTTTAAGGTGTGCTAAATAATTTGGAGGTGAATGAGGTGGCTAATCTCATTGAGAAAGCAAAAAGTTACACAATGAACAGAAGACGTTTTCTGGGATTGACAGCAACCGTTACTGCAGGTGCGGCTGCAACGCTAACCCTGCCTGGATGCGGATTATCAACAGTGGATTCCACCACAGCTTCAGCCGGTTTGGCCGGCAAAGAAGGAGAGTGGGTTCCGGTAGCCTGCTGGCATAACTGTGGCGGACGTTGCTCCAACAAGGCCCTTGTGGTAGATGGGGTGGTAGTTCGTCAAAAAACAGATGACACCCATCCGGATAGTCCCGATTTTCCTCAACAAAGAGGTTGTAACCGGGGACGTTCCCAACGGATGCAAGTATTCGGTGCCGACCGTCTTAAGTACCCTATGAAAAGAAAACATTGGGAACCAGGCGGTGGTAATAAAGAACTCCGTGGTAAAGATGAATGGGTTCGTATTACTTGGGATGAAGCTTATGAGATCATCGCTGGTGAGATCAAACGGATCACCGAACAGTATAGCAATCGAGCAATTTTTGCTTCCAATGCCGGTGACTTTGGTCGTTTCCTCTCCCTGGCTGGGGGATATATCGGTTCCTGGGGAACAAGTTCCTGGGGTTCTTGGCGTTGGGGTCCCGAGAAATTCGGGATGGCCGAAGGCTTTTTCGAGCAAAGCATCAATGACCGCATGGATCTGCGCAATTCTCAGCTTATCGTAATTTTTGGCGGTAATGCTGCTTGGAGTGCACCTGGGAACCCGGCGTACAACTATCTGCAAGCGAAAAAAGCCGGAGCAAAGTTCATTTTTGTGGATCCTGTTTACTCAGATACAGCGGAAATGCTTGATGGGGAATGGATTCCCATTTATCCCACCACTGACCATGCCCTCTTCTTAGGTATGGCCTATACCTTACTCAAAGAAGATAATCCCGCTACCAATCCTCTCATCGATTGGAACTTCCTCAATAAATACACCGTCGGCTTTGATGCGGATCATATGCCGAAAGGTGCCGATCCCAAAGAAAACTTCAAAGACTATGTCCTTGGTGTTGCCGATAACACTCCCAAAACACCGGAATGGGCATCGGCAATCTGCGGTATCCCGGCTGAAAAGATCAAAGAACTGGCTATTGAAATAGCCAAAACCGAGCGCGTAGCCTTATTAACCGCTTGGGGTCCGGCTCGTACCCATAACTCAGACTCTTGGCCGCAAATGTTCATGACCTTTGGAGCGATGACAGGCAATATGGGTAAATCCGGATGCATGACCGGAGTAAGCTGTCACTATTCCACCGGCAATGGCGGTCCCGGCTTGGTTAAAGCAGGTGGCAATGGTTTGCCCCCGGTTCCCAACCCCATCAAAGAAACTATTAACGACAACGAAATGTGGCTGGCTGTCTTAAACGGAAAATATACTGCAGGCTATAAGGACGTAAAAGATGTCAACATCCAAATGATTTATCATGGTACGGAAGCCCATCTACAGACCCGCTCCGGTCAGGCTAAAGGAATTGAAGCCCATCGCAAAGTGGAGTTTGTTCTTTCCTGCAGCCACTTCTTAACCACCAATAGTAAATATGCGGACGTCGTACTGCCCGTTACTACCGAGTGGGAAAAAGTCGGTGGCTTTGGCAGCTTCATTAACCGGGAGAGTATGGTTTACTGGCGTAAAGTTACAGATCCTCTTTTCGAAGCCAAAAGCGATATCCGGATTGCCTATGAAATGGCTAAATATATGGGTCTTAATGCCGAGCAAGTCCTCCCCATTGATGAGAATCAACAGCACTACAATATGATTGCCGGTACCACTGTCATTTCTGCCGACGGCAAGACCTATGAGCCTCTGGTCACCTTGACCGAAGCCGATATCAAAGAACTCGGTGCAGTAGGAACTCCCCAACAAGGACGGATCACTTATCAAGAACTCAAAACCAGAGGCTCTTATCAAGTTGAGCGGAAACCCGGTGATAACTACGGATTTATCGCTTACGAGGATTTTGTCAAGGATCCGGTGGCCAATCCACTGAAAACTGATAGTGGTAAACTGGAAATTTATAGTCAGGCCTTAGCAGACTTTGTTAAGAGCAAAGGCTTTACCGAAATCAGACCGATTCCAACCTATAACCCACCGATTGATGGTCACGAGGCGACCTACAGCGATTTTGCCGCTAAGACCAAGGGAGAATTCCCGCTGCAGATAATTAACCCTCACTACTTGAGACGTTCTCACTCGATCTTGGACAATGTTCCCTGGCTCCGGGAAGCTTGGCCAAATCCTGTATTCTTGTCAACGAAGGATGCTGAAGAACGCGGCATTAAAGAAGGGGATACAGTGTTGATCAAGAGCCTCCATGGCCAAACCTTACGTCCCGCCCATTTAGTAGAATGGCTCTTGCCCGGAGTAGTGGCACTTCCTCATGGTGCTTGGGTTGATATCGATGAAAAGACCCAGATCGACAAAGCGGGTTCCGACAATATGCTTACGGGACCTATTGCTACCGGACAGGGAATCGGCGCATGGAACTCTCAGATCGCTCAGGTAGAGAAGTACAACGGTGCCCCCCTCGTGGAAGATGTAAAATGGCCCCAACGGATAGTTTTATAGGAAGGAGTGAGTAACCTTGGCACAAAAAGGATTTTATTATGATCAAACCGCCTGTATCGGTTGTAAAGCCTGTCAAATTGCTTGTAAAGATAAAAATGATTTAAAAGTCGGACCCCGTTACCGTCGTGTTTATGATATAGAGACCGGAAAGTTTCCTAATCCCCGCCGTCTCCACCTATCCCTTAGCTGCAATCACTGTGAAAAACCCAAATGTGTAGAGAACTGTCCTACCGGGGCTCTCTACAAACGGTCTGAAGACGGACTGGTGCTCCATGATCATGACAAATGTATCGGTTGCCGTCTTTGCACATGGTCCTGCCCTTACGGTGCTCCCCAATACAAAGAGGAAGAAGGTAAAGTGGGCAAATGTGATGGGTGTGCCGATTTACTGGCCAAAGGGGAA
>NZ_CEVWNY010000153.1:0-5973 GCF_982384815.1 Desulfitobacterium sp.
AGCCGTGGCTGATGCTGTCCGGCGTGCCAGGGCAGGGCTACAAGATCCCAATCGCCCCTTAGGATCTTTTCTGTTTCTCGGTCCCACCGGTGTTGGTAAAACAGAGTTGGCCAAGGCCTTGTCCGAGTTCCTCTTTGACGATGACCAAGGAATTGTTCGCATCGATATGTCCGAATATATGGAGAAGCATAGTGTTGCCCGACTTATCGGGGCCCCGCCGGGATATGTAGGTTATGAAGAGGGAGGGCAGCTTACAGAAGCAGTTAGACGCAAGCCTTATAGCGTGGTTCTCTTTGATGAAGTTGAAAAAGCCCACGGAGATGTCTTCAATGTATTGCTGCAATTGCTTGATGATGGACGCTTAACCGATGGGCAGGGGAGGATAGTAAACTTTAAAAACACAGTGATCATTCTGACCAGCAATATTGCCAGCCCCTTGATTCAAGAAATGACCGCCGCCGGAGTTCCTCAAGAGGAGCTGCGTGCCAAAGTTAGCGAAGAATTAAAGCTTTATTTTCGACCGGAATTCTTAAACAGACTTGATGAAATTATTGTCTTCCATCCCCTTAAACAAGAGCATATTCGCTCTATTGTCCAGATTCAGTTAAAACAACTTCGTCAGTTCCTAGCCTCGCGTAAAATCAATCTGGAACTATCCGAGGCCGCTTTAAACAAAATTGTTCAACAAGGTTATGATCCGGTCTATGGGGCGAGACCTTTAAAAAGATCTATTCAACAAAGCTTACAAAACCCTCTGGCCATGGGTATTCTGCAGGGGACAATTCAGGAAGGCGATCTGGTATTCGTAGATCTTACCCCCCAAGGGGAGTTTGATTTTGTTACCAAATAGATTTGCATCTATGCTCAGAAAATTATAAACTGGATATAATCCTGATCTACTAATAGGCCTTGGCAAACGTGAATGAATTATACTTCATAAAGGATGTGCGGCATGAAGAATAGCAAACTAGAAATGGCAATATTTGCAATTGCTATGGTCTTTATTTTTTTCTCTGGTAAATTGGCTCCCAACACCCGTCTGATTATTACCGGATTATTTATCGTTGTAATAATAATCAATCAAGTATTTAGCTCTAAAAAAAAGAAGTCTCAGAAAGAAGGTAGTCGAGAGTGAGTAAATGGGTTTTGCTTACAAATGTTACTACTGAAGTGGAAGCGGATATTATTAGGGGTTTACTTAAGGAAGCAAACATTCCTATTCAAAAGGCTTACCCCGGTGTCGGCAATCTTAAAGCAGCCTATGGCTTGATCAATGGGGTGGAGATATATGTACCAGCACACCTAATTGAGCAAGCTAAAACAGTAATAGACATCGAAAACAGTATTTGTCTTGATTCCTTATCGGATCAAGACAAATAACCAGCCTTCCTTAAGATTATTTATCAATTATGATATCATTCTCATTACTAGTATTATTATCAAAAATAATAATACTAGTAAGCCAATCTCAAAATAGCTTTCGTTCTTATATAAGACAAAAGTCCCCGGCTGCTAAAGCATGGGGACTTTTTGTTATCCAGCAATTTTTCGTTTACGAAAGGCGATTATCTTGCGGCGTATTCTTTGGATTGCGTTGTCTAAGGACTTGGAACTAACACCTAGATGTTGGGTTATCTCCCGTTGCTTCATCCCTACTAGGAAATGATAACGAAAGACTTTTAGTTCTAAGTCAGAAAATCCATCCATTAGTTCTTGGATGAAGCTACGGGCATCATCCAGAGCAATAATTTTTGTTTCCGGGTCATCATCAGTGGCGATAAAGCTTATAAAACTATCATCCTTATCCTCGGCGAGAGCATTATTCAAGGAATAGGCTTCGTTTAGATTCATATGCTTTTGTCTGTTATGGGCCCGTAAGCTATCAATTAATTTGCGTTTGATGACCATGCGAACAAAATGCAGAAAAGGGATATCCGAGTCAGGACTATAAGATACAATTGCTTTGTATATAGCAATGCGGCCTTCTTGAAGCAAGTCATCATAATCGGCACGATGCAAAAAGAACTTATAGGCAATTTTGCGAACTTCCGGCTCATAATATTGGATAAGCCAGTTAAAAGAATCTTGATTACCGGAGCGCGCTGCTTCAAGCTGTGCATCGAGGTCTAATATTGCATTATTCGAAGTCATAGCGCTCATCTCCTTGCCAACGTTTTGCACTCAGCTCTAAGTCTAAGAAACAATCACACTTTTGACAAGGAACACTTAATGGTGAAGTTTCCATTTATATCAAGCCGTTGAATTTTAAAACATTTTTAAAAGATTAACCGTTTCAATAGCAGTGACTGCAGCATCAAAGCCTTTATTACCGGCTTTAGTTCCGGCCCGTTCAATTGCTTGCTCGATTGTATCGGTGGTCAGAACACCAAAGATAACAGGAAGTTTTGTTTCCAAACCTACATGAGCAACTCCTTTGCTGACTTCGGCACTAACGAAGTCGAAATGAGGAGTAGCACCACGGATAACTGCTCCAAGGCAAATTACTGCATCATATTTCTTAGTTTCCGCCATTTTTTGAGCGACTAAGGGGATCTCAAAAGCACCGGGGACCCAAGCTATTTCAACATCGGCTTCTAAAGCTCCATGACGATACAGTGCATCCAAAGCTCCGCCTACCAGTTTGTTAGTGATAAATTCGTTAAAACGTGCAGCAACAATCCCAAACTTTAATCCTTCGGCTACCAATTTACCTTCATAAGTCATCATAAATTCTTCATCCTTTCTAACTTAAATAACGTTTTTAAATATTTTAGATTAATAAAAATTATTGAACTCTGGAGAGAAAATGCCCCATCTTATTTTTTTTGGTATGCATATAGTACTTATTTTCAGGTTTTACGGGCATTTCCATGGGGACGCGCTCTTGAATCTCTAAGCCATAACCTTCTAAACCGACAATTTTACGGGGGTTGTTGGTCATGAGGCGGACTTTACCTATTCCCAAATCTACTAAGATCTGCGCGCCTACTCCATAGTCTCTGAGATCGGCAGGGAACCCCAGGGCAAGATTAGCTTCTACAGTATCCTTGCCTTCTTCTTGAAGCTTATAAGCTTTGAATTTATTGAGCAAGCCAATTCCGCGACCTTCTTGGCGCATGTATAAGAGTACGCCTCGGCCTTCTTTTTCGATGAGCTCAATAGCTGCTGCCAGTTGGTCACCACAGTCACAGCGGCGAGAATGGAAAACATCTCCGGTCAGACATTCTGAATGAACCCGAACCAAAACCGGTTCCCCATTGTCCACATCGCCTTTGACCAAAGCCACATGTTCTTGACCGTCTAACAGGCTTCGATAACCCACTGCCTGGAAATCACCGAAATCAGTGGGGAGATGAATGCTGACTACTCTTTCCACTAACTTTTCTTTTTGCCGTCTAAAGTGAATTAATTCTTTGATGGTGATAATTTTCAAATCATGTTTTTTAACAAACTCCATCAAATCCGGAACTCGAGCCATGGTTCCGTCTTCTTTCATAATCTCGCAAATTACTCCGGCCGGTTGGAAACCGGCTAGCCGGGCAAGATCTACTGCACCTTCCGTATGACCGGCCCGCACCAGAACGCCACCCTCCCGTGCTTTGAGGGGGAAGATATGGCCTGGGCGACGCAGATCCTCAGGCCGACTGTTGGGGTCGATTAATATTTTAATTGTATCGGCTCTTTCAAAGGCTGATATCCCGGTAGTACAGTTACAGCCATCTACACTGACTGTAAAGGCCGTACCATGGGGGTCGGTATTGTGGGTAACCATGGGCTCAAGGTTTAAGGCCTGGATACGTTCCGCGGTCAGAGGCGCACAGACCAAGCCCCGGCCATAGGTAGCCATGAAGTTGATTGCTTCAGGGGTCGCCATTTCCGCTGCCATCAGCAGATCGCCTTCATTTTCTCTTTCCTCATCATCCACGACTACGATCATTTTTCCTTGACGGATATCTTCGATAGCTTCTTCGATAGTATTGAACTTAAATTCCATTCTAATCACTCCTGTCGTCTAAAATATTAACTTAAAAAACCATGCTCAGATAAGAATTTCATAGACAAATCCTTTTTGGGCGTATCGCTTTTTTCCAAAAAGCGGGCAACGTATTTGCCGATCAGATCGGTTTCCAGGTTAACCGCATCACCCACTCCCTTAAAGCCTAAGGTAGTTTCTTGACGAGTGTGGGGGATAAGGGATACTGTAAAACCATCAGGCAAAACGTCTACAACTGTAAGGGAAATACCATCAATGGCAATGGAACCTTTAGGTAAAATGTATTTTATCAGGGCCGAGGAGGCTTTTAATTCAAAGACACGGGCAATACCTACCGGGGTGATTTTTTGAATAGTACCAATGCCGTCAACATGGCCGCTGACAAGATGCCCACCCAGACGAGTGGAAAGTTGTAAAGCTCGCTCTAAGTTAACTCGTGTTCCCCGCGAGCAATCCTTAAGATTCGTCTTATTTAAGGTCTCTGCCATCACATCCACCGTAAACAGATTCCCCTGCATCCTGACAACAGTCAAGCAGACTCCGTTAACGGCAATACTGTCCCCGATCTGAGTTCCCTCCAATACTTTAGAGCCTTCCAAAGTAAGTTGAGCCGAATCCGGCAGAATTCTCAGATCATATACTTTACCCAATTCTTCAACAATACCCGTAAACAAATAATCACCTCTTTAGATCAACAGGTTAATTCGAGTGGTAGTTTACTTTAGCGCGGACTCGTAAGTCACCTGTGGTAAGATCAGTCTCTAAAAACTCTAAGGGAATTGCTTCGGACATCAAGGCTAGCTTGAGTCCGGAAAGGGGGGAGGGGCCATTGCCGCCAATTAGCTTGGGGGCATAAATAAACTCAATTTCATCGATCAGCCGGCCTTGAAGCAGGGCTCCCGCCAGACTGCCCCCACCCTCTAATAAAACCGAATTCCATCCGGCCTTAACCAAATCCCGGAATAAGCTTGCCAATGGTACATAGCGCTGAGTGTTATACTGCCAAACCTGTACATTAGCCAGGGACTTAAGGGCAGTGATCTTGTCCGGGGAGGCGGCATTTGTGGTGGCAATGATACAGGGAGCAGTACAAGAGGACCTTAGGATCGCCGAATCTATCGGTAGTTTAAGTTCGCCGTCCACCACTAGCCGGACCGGGTCCCGGCCGGCGCTAAGCCGACAGTTCAGACTGGGGTTGTCCTGAAGAACTGTTTCGCTGCCCACCATGATTACATCAAAGTAATTGCGCAATTGATGGACGTAATTGCGCGAGGTTTCATTAGTCACCCATTTAGAATCACCGGATTCTGCGGCAATTTTTCCATCAAGAGTTAAGGCCGATTTATAGAGAACAAAGGGAAGACCGGTTTGGATAGTTTTCAAAAAACCACGATTCAATTGTTTAGCTTCATGCTCTTTGAGGCCCACATCTACTTGTATTCCCGCCTGCCGCATCCGCTCAATTCCTTGCCCTCCCACTAAAGGATTGGGGTCAACCATGGCAACAACTACCCGCTTGATGCCGGCCTTAATCAAAGCATCCGCACAAGGTGGAGTTCTTCCATAATGAGAACAAGGCTCCAGGGTAACATAGGCTGTTGCTCCTTGGGTATTAGCTGCCGCCGCCTGCAGTGCGTGAACCTCCGCATGGGGAGTACCTGCTTTTTGATGGTAGCCTTCTCCTACGATCTCGTTATCCTTGACAATGACGCATCCCACCAAAGGGTTGGGACTTGTTCTCCCCGCAGCCAGTGCTGCTAATTGTAAGGCTCTGGACATGTACCGAAGATCTTGTTCCAAATAATCGCCACCGTTTCCTTATCTTGGACTTAGTTTGCCGGAAAAGGTAATAAAAAACCCCAGAGTAATTCCTCTGGGGCAGATAAAATCGCAGCAAACAAAAGTGCAACAATAGCACTTTAATTTCCTCTTCTCATCCAGACTTTACTGTCGGCTCTGGAATTACACCAGATCTGCCA
>NZ_CEVWNY010000154.1:0-5815 GCF_982384815.1 Desulfitobacterium sp.
ATTCAAGTCCCTCGCTGTTAGATGTGAGGGTTGCGGATACTTGGCCAGGCATCATAATGTGGCCAAGTGGCCCAATTGCGCCTTGAATGTGGGAAAGAGTTTCAAATCCCATAGCGGGTAGCGTAAGATTGTGAGATGCAATAAAGCCCTTCGCTGGCTATAAGCAGCAAGGGGCTATTTTGATACTTTAACTTCACAATTACTATGAGGCCACATTAGTAGCAGATCTAACCAGAATGCAGCTTGAAGTTGCAGGAGAAAAAGAAAAAGCCAGAGAAGATACTAGAATGAGGGGAGGTTTGGCATATGGGGAAGCTAAGAATGCGGACAAAAGATCTGATTCAGGAGAACATAGAAAAACTGGCAGAAATGTTCCCGAGTGTAATTACAGAGGCGAGGGACGAACAGGGAAATCTGATCAAAGCTGTTGACTTTGAACTACTAAAACAGGAGTTGTCCGATTGGGTGATAGAGGGGGACAGGGAGCGCTACCAGCTTACGTGGCCGGGCAAAAAGGAAGCCATACTCCTGGCTAACCTGCCTACCAACAACACATTGCGTCCTGTCAAGGAGGAGAGCGTGGATTGGGAAAACACCGGTAACTTGTATATTGAAGGGGATAACCTGGAGGCCCTCAAGGTCCTGCAGGAAGCCTATCTCAACAAGATCAAATGCATTTACATCGATCCCCCTTACAACACCGGGAAGGACTTCATCTACAAAGACAGTTTTAACCAAAGCAGGGAAGAATACCTGACTGAATCTGGACAGGTTGACGGCGACGGCAATCGGCTTTTCCAGAACACCGAGTCCAACGGGCGCTTCCACAGCGACTGGCTGAGCATGATGTATCCCCGGCTCAAACTGGCCAGGAATTTGCTGCGGGAGGATGGAGCAATATTCATAAGTATTGATAACAATGAAGTACATAATTTAAGGAGAATTTGCGATGAAATATTTGGGAAACAGAATTTTATTACACAATTGGTGTGGAAGAAAAAAACTGGAGCTGGAAGCAGCATTCAACATGTTTTCGATGAACACGAATATGTAATTGTGTATGGAAAGAATAAGGATTCCATGCCAAAATGGCGAATTTTTGATGAAAGTGATGGTAATTTTCAAAATCCTGATAATGATGAGCGGGGGCCGTGGGAAAGCTGTGCTTTTACAGCTCCATCAAAGAACAAAAATCCCAATCAGTTATTCATGATTGAGGTTCATTTTAGCCATAAAGATAAGACAGTCTTTGATATAGATGAAGAAGGAAGAGCTAGATTAGATTACTTTAATTATGGAGAAAGTACCGTTGTTTTGCGGGATGTTCTTGATAGTGACGATACCAATTATACATATTATGATCAGCAAAAAGATATTGCCAAATTCATACGCCGATGGGCTTACACAAAACAGAGTATTAAACAAGTTTTTGAACAACACAAGGTCTTCTTAAATAAAGGTAATGTACCACGTTTCAAGAAATTTAAATCAGACTATGAAGGGAAAGCTTTGAGAAGTATTTATTACGACAACTTTTCCACCCAACAAGGAACAGATGCACTTAGAGCACTGTTTGGGGAAAGTTATGTGGATTATCCAAAGCCAATTGCATTACTTACACATATTGCCGGTGCAGTTATGCCAGCAAATGATATCATCCTTGACTTTTTCTCCGGCTCTGCTACCACCGCCCATGCTGTCATGCAGCTAAATGCCGAAGATGGCGGTAACCGAAAGTTTATCATGGTTCAGCTTCCCGAACCCTGCCCTGAAGATTCGGAAGCATATAAGGTAGGCTTTGAAAACATCTCTGAAATTGGTAAGGAGCGCATCAGGAGAGCGGCTAAAAAGATCCATGAAGAGACCGGCGCCGATATTGACTATGGCTTTCGAGTGTTCAAGGTGGACTCCTCTAACATGAAGGACGTCTATTATCGCCCGGGGGAACTTTCTCAACGGGATTTATTTGGAATGGTGTCCAACATTAAAGAAGACCGGACCGGGGAAGACCTCTTAATTCAGGTTATGTTGGAATGGGGGGTGCAAGTTTCCTTGCCTATGGAAACCAGACATATTTTAGGCAAGGAAGTCCATTTTGTGGGCGGCAATTCACTAGTGGCCTGCTTTGATGTAGGTGTTTGTGAGGACCTGGTTCGGGAAATTGCCAAAGAAAAGCCTTTGCGAGTGGTGTTTAGGGATAGCTCTTTTACTGATGATGCAGCCCGGATTAACGTAGAGGAACTGTTTAAGCTGCTGTCCCCTACAACCGAAATAAGGGTTATTTAGGCAGGTGATAGATATTGAAGCTAAAGTTTAAGATCCAGCAGTTTCAGACCGACGCGGCGAGTGCTATAGTGGAGTGTTTTGCCGGCCAGCCAGGTGGGCAGTCTCTTTTTACTTTAGACATGGGACAACTAAACTCGGGCCACCAGGGGGGCTTTTCCTATGCAGATATTGGGTTTAAGAACAGGCCCATCGAGCTCACGCCGGATGAAGTATTTGATAATATCAAAAAGGTCCAGGCCAGAAACGGATTGAACATATCTCCCAAATTAGAAGGTAGATATAATCTTACAGTGGAGATGGAAACGGGGACAGGGAAGACCTACGTCTACATCAAGACTATGTTTGAGTTGTTTGAGAGATACGGCTGGGGTAAATATGTCGTGGTGGTTCCCTCTATCGCTATCAGAGAAGGGGTTAAGAAGTCCTTTGAGATAATGGAAGAACACTTTATGGGGCAGTATGGACGTAAGGCCCGCTATTTCATCTATAATTCTCGACAGCTGCACAAGATAGACCAATTTGCCAGTGATCCCGGGATCAACGTCATGATTATCAATACCCAGGCTTTTAACGCCCGGGGCAAGGATGCCCGCAGGATTTACATGGAACTGGACGAATTTCAGTCCCGGATGCCAATAGATGTCATTGCTCAGGCCAATCCTATTTTGATTATTGACGAGCCGCAGTCGGTAGAAGGCAAAAAGACAGTAGAGGCCCTAAAGCTTTTTAACCCTTTATTCACTGTTCGCTACTCGGCTACTCATCGACACGATTATAATAAGGTTTATCGCTTAGATGCCCTAGATGCTTACAATAAAAAACTGGTGAAGAAGATCAATGTTAAGGGCATTACCGTAAAAGGTACTACTGCCACCGATGGCTACCTTTATCTAGAAGGGGTAGACATAAGCCAGAAACACTATCCACAGGCTCGCTTAGAGCTTGAGAAGAAGACTCGTTCTAGCATCAGACGACAATTGAGGCGGGTTTCGGTTAACGACAATCTTTATGAGCTGTCTGGTGGCCTTGAACAGTATAAAGGTTATGTTGTATCCGAAATTAACGGGGCTAGAAATACTATAGAGTTTGCCAACGGAGTTGTTTTGTCAGCAGGAGAGGTCCAGGGGAATGTTAACGAGCTCACTTTGCGCCGTATTCAGATCCGCGAAACGATTAAATCCCATTTAGAAAAAGAACGGGATTTGCATTATCGAGGCATCAAGGTGCTCTCACTGTTCTTCATCGACGAGGTGGCAAAATACAGGCAATACGACCAAAATGGAAACAAGCTAAGCGGCGAATATGCCCAAATCTTTGAAGAAGAGTACCGGATGTTGGTGAATGAATACCTGAAAAATGCAGATATCAAAAATCGATATGCTGACTATTTAAGGCGGATAGATGTAGAACAGACCCATAACGGCTATTTCGCCATCGATAAACAGGGGCGGATGATCAACCCAAGAGTAAGGGCTAGGGAGACCGACTCTGCAGATGAAAATGCTTACGATTTGATTATGAAAGACAAGGAAAGGCTTTTGAGTTTTTCTGAACCAACCCGCTTCATCTTTTCCCACTCAGCGTTAAAAGAAGGCTGGGATAATCCCAACGTGTTTCAGATTTGTACCTTAAAGCATAGCGACTCTACTATTAAAAAGCGGCAGGAAGTGGGAAGGGGCCTTAGGCTGTGCGTAAATCAGGATGGTGAAAGGATCGATGGCTCAGTGCCTGGGGTCGGAGTGCACGGGGTCAATGTCCTCTCTGTTGTGGCCAGTGAATCCTATGAAGCCTTTGCTCGGGACCTGCAGAGGGAGATCGCCGAGACCTTATCCGATCGTCCCCGCAAAGCCGACATACAGTTTTTCCTGGGTAACGTTCTCACCAACGAGCAGGAAGAAGAAATAAGGATTAATGAGCGGATAGCGAGGAGACTCTACCATGCTTTTGTCAGGAACCGTTATATTGACGAAGATGATAATCTGACAGAGGATTATTATCAGGCCGTGGAACAGGGAGAAATTGTGCTCCCTGAGGACTTCAAGAATCACAAACAGGCTGTGATAGAACTTGTCAGTACGATATACAGTGAGACTGCTTCCCCGTTAGTTCAAAACGAACGGAACAAAAATGTGGAGTTAAAGCTAAACGATAACTTCTATAAAAAAGAGTTTCAAAAGCTGTGGAAGAAAATAAACGTTAAGACGGCTTATGCTGTGGACTTTAACACCGAAGAGCTGTTAGAAAGATGTATAAGAGCCCTGGACACAAGATTAAGGATAACCGATGTATTCTACCAGATAACGGATGGAGTCTTGGAATCCATTGATTCGAAAGAGCAATTGGAAAAGGGCGAAGCTTTTGTAGCCAGAGAGTTAGAAACAGGCAAAATCCATGGGAAAGTCACTTCAGGAGTGCGTTACGACCTGGTAGGCAAGCTTATGGGGGAAACCGGACTGACTCGTAAGACCATCGTAAGAATCTTAACAGGAATAACGGGGGAAACGTTTGATCTTTTCAGGAAAAACCCTGAAGAGTTTATTCTGAAGGGCGCGAGAATAATTAACGAAGAAAAAGCTACTACCATCATCGAGCGGATCACGTACAATCCTACCAGTGAGACTTACGATACTGATATTTTCACCCAAAATACCCTCAAAGGTATGCTCGGCGAAAACGCCCTGCCAGTCAGCAAACATGTCTATGACTATGTAATCACTGACTCTAAGACGGAAAGAAAGTTCGCCCAAGACATGGACATAAGCCAAGAAGTCTGTGTTTATGCCAAGTTGCCGCGAGGCTTCTTTATTCCTACACCGGTAGGAAACTACAACCCCGATTGGGCCATTGTGTTCCAAGAGGATAAAGTCAAACATGTATATTTTATTGCTGAAACCAAGGGCAGCATGGATTCTATGGAGCTGAGAAAAATTGAAGAGGCCAAGATACATTGTGCCAGGAAACACTTTGAAAAAATTAGCAATGGTAACGTCAGGTACGATGTAGTTCAAAGCTACCAAGACCTATTGGCGATGGTGAGCTAGTTGTTTGTGCTGCCTGTTCTAATTAGGCCTTATTTAAACATGTCTCCAATAATCGTCAAATGACACTATTTGGAAAAAACGCCGATTATCTCTTTGTGGTAGGTTTCGCAGGAGAAACAAGGTTGTATCCATCACAACAGACTATCTGCGGCTAATACGTGATACAATGCAAGTACTATGTAATTACAGAGCGATAACCTATGATTAAGACCTTGGTGCAACATGGCAATAGTGCTGCGTTAATCATTGACAAGGCCAATTCTGGAATTACTTGGGGTTACTATGGAGACTCCGCTTAAAATTACTACCGACGGCAAGAGCCCGGTTATTTCTCCGCTGCCAAGCACTGATCATGACGCTAAGGTCCAGGCGGCGGTGCAGCGAATCAATAAGAAGCTTGCGACTGTGCTAAAAAGATTAGCGGAGTAGTCTCGCACTTTTTTCATAGTCCTACGTGGCAAAGTAGTAGTTCGGTGGAAGTTCACGAC
>NZ_CEVWNY010000155.1:0-5735 GCF_982384815.1 Desulfitobacterium sp.
CCGGCAGTAATAATCTTATCATTAACACGTAAACTATCCAACATAGCACGCCTTTGCTTTGCCTGTTTTTGCTGGGGGCGGATCATAAAGAAATACATAATAGCGAAGAAAACCCCCATATAAAGAAGTAGAGTAAGTGTACTATTGTCCATAAAACTATTATCCTCCTTTTATTGTTGCTCTTACTGAAGTATAACTATTCCCCATAGTGTGCCTGAAATCCTGCTTTACAATTGGATTAATTCTCGTAACCGTAGTCGGAGAAAAATTTGCGGCGATACTCGGGAAGCCGCTCTTCCTTAATCGCTTCGCGGATTTCGCTCATAAGATTCGTTAAAAAACGGAGATTGTGGATGGTCATCAGACGCAAACCCAAAATTTCATCGGCCTTAAGTAAATGTCGTATATAGGCTCGAGAATAATTTTTACAGGTATAGCAGTCGCAGGTGGAATCAATGGGGGAAAAATCCCGTGCTGAATCAGCGTTCCTTACCACGAGTTTGCCAAACCGGGTAAGGGCAGTGCCGTTGCGGGCAATTCGCGAGGGAAGCACACAATCAAACATATCGATTCCCCTCATCACTCCTTCAATCAGTGCATCAGGTGAACCCACTCCCATCAAATAACGTGGCCGATCTTTAGGCAGAAGTGGCACGGTATAGTCCAAAACCTCATACATCAGGTCTTTGGGTTCACCGACACTTAAGCCACCCACTGCATAACCCGGCAGATCTAATTCAACGATTTCAGCAGCGCTTTGTTTTCGTAGATCTTCATACATGCTTCCTTGCACTATGCCAAAAAGTGCTTGTCTGTCCGTAGTTGTAAGAGTTTCCTTACAGCGTTTCAACCACCGGGTGGTTCGCTCCATTGAGGCCTTGGCATATTCCCTGGTAGCCGGATAGGGAGTACACTCATCAAAAGCCATTACGATATCGGATCCCAGAGCCATTTGGACTTGAATGGCAATCTCCGGGCTTAAGAACTTTTTCGATCCATCTAGGTGAGAGCGGAATTCCACTCCCTCTTCTGTGATCTTGCGCAAGTCCCCTAAGCTGAAAACTTGAAATCCTCCGCTATCGGTAAGAATTGCCCCATCCCAATGCATAAATGCATGAAGGCCACCTGCTTCCCGGATCAGTTCATGACCGGGACGTAAAAAAAGATGATAAGTATTACTTAATATTATGCCCGCTCCCAGATCTTTTAATTCCTCCGGGGTCATGGTTTTTACCGTGGCTTGAGTTCCCACCGGCATAAAAACAGGAGTCTCAATAACTCCGTGAGGGGTATGGAGTTTGCCCAGACGCGCCCGGGTTTTGGTATCCTCTTTTAGAATTTCGAGGCGTACTGCCATGAAGTTTTTTCACATCCCTTTCTGGTATTTAGAGTCAGAGAATTAGCATCGCATCACCAAAGCTATAGAAGCGGTAACGCTCTTTGATAGCAATATTATAGGCATTTAAGACTCGCTCGCGGCCGGCTAAGGCACTCACCAGCATTACTAAAGTGGATTTGGGAAAGTGGAAATTAGTGATCAAGCCGTCAAGGATTTTAAAGGAATAGCCGGGGTAGATAAAGATATCGGTCCAACCTTCTTTCGCCTCGACCCGGCCATTGTCATTCGCCACTGACTCCAGAGTCCGGGAAGCTGTGGTACCTACTGCGATAACTCTACGCCCTTGACTCTTAGCCAGGTTGATACGCCGGGCAGCCTCCGGGGAAACTCGATAATACTCGGAATGCATATTATGTTCTTCGACATTCTCCACTTTGACAGGGCGAAAGGTTCCCAAGCCCACATGCAGGAGGATTTCAACTATTTCTATTCCCTTTGCCTTTAGGGAATTGAGCAATTCCGGTGTAAAATGAAGCCCTGCCGTGGGGGCTGCCGCTGAACCACTCTCCTTGGCATAGACGGTCTGGTAGCGTTCCTTATCCTCTAATTGTTCGGTAATATACGGTGGTAAGGGCATATTCCCCAATTGGTCAAGAACGGCTTCAAAAATTCCCTCATAGGTAAACAGCATAACCCGATTCCCATTCGGTAAAATCTCTAATAATTCACCCCGTAATAAACCATTGCCGAAAATGACTGTCTGGCCTTCCTTTAAGCGTTTACCCGGTTTGATCAGGGTTTCCCATACATCCTTTTCCCGACGGGTCAGTAACAAACACTCAATTTTGGCTTGAGTATTCTCTTTTTCACCAATCAGGCGAGCGGGGATAACCTTGGTATTATTGACCACCAAAAGATCCCCTGCCTGAAGTAAGCCAGGGAGTTCCCGAAACACATGATGGTCGATTCCACCCGTAGCACGATTGAGGACCATTAGTCGAGAAGAATCCCGCGGTTCCACCGGATGTTGAGCAATCAGCTCTTCGGGAAGGTTAAAATCAAAATCCTCTAATTTCAAAATGATTCTCCTTTTTCTATAGCCAAAGGATCAAAGATATGACTTGATTAGATCAGTCTGCCGATAATAGAATTCAAGGATTTCCCGATAGGTATATCCTCGTTGGGCCATTTGATAGGCGCCCCATTGAGACATACCAACGCCATGACCCCAACCTCTGCCATTGAAAATAATGACATCATAAGGGGCGGGAAAATCTCGTATTCCCTGGGCGGAGCTTATAATCCGATTTAAGCGGGGGCCACGATTTGCTTCCATTAGCTTATTGATATCCATCTCGGCAGCATAGGGGTTCACGGGCATTCCTTTGACCCGGTTTTCTAAAGAAAACACGGTTGTTTCCGTAGGTATTTGCTGAACATCAAAAAGATTGCCCAAAAAGGCTTGGGCGGTGATAGGTTGTCCATAAGGGTAAAACTTCTGAACAAATGACCGGCCACCGACACTCATCAGTTTACCATAAATATCTTGCATACTCACCTTTTTTACCCTACCGGAAGGGAGTTTGTCAAGTTCAATTTTGGTAATTGGCCCCATTGCAAAAGCTTCTCCTAAGATATCCGCCCCAATAATAAACCGCCAACGATCTGCTGCCCCGCCAATCCCTCGGGAAAAGGGGTCTGGTTGGGAAATAAAATGGGGGTCCGGATTAGACCATACATTCTCGGCTAATTCCGAATATCCTCCATTATGAGAGGAATAGAGAGCATCAATAGGTTGATAGCTAATAGAGTCTACCAGGATTTCACCTCGTGTCGCCTCAACGGCTTCGCTGGCTCTGCCCTCTACATTCTTTCCCAGATAGGCCTGGTCATAATCGGGGGAATCGGTAATTCGGGTGGTTTTTTGGGTTTTTCTTACCATATAGGTTCTCGCTGTAACGGCTTGAGCCTTAAGGGCTTCTAAGCCGTCGGCCGCCCAGGAGTTGCTCATTTCTATAGGTACCACACCTTTGAGATACTCCTCTTGGTCCACTATATTGACCAGCTTGCAGCTTCCATTTTGCCAACGAATCTTCAAGCTTCCCCGATAACTAACACGTTCACCGTCGGGAGTCAGGATTTGAACCCCACCTCTGTCTCCCTGTTTTATCAGTTCAATTTCGCTGCCGCTCCAAACCTGAAAAGGGCTAAAATTCTTTTTTAAAGCCGGGGTCCAGCCTCCCCAGGTCATTTCCAGGCTCGATCCGGCCGGGTAGGGAGTCTGAGTCACTTTATCCTTAGTTACTTCTTTAAGCAGATAATTTCCTTGTTCGATCTGAACCTTTACCCACCCTGCGTCCCCAAACTTCCAAACCAATTCCACTTCAATTTCTTTGGCATGGCAAGGAGCAGCCTGAAATAATAGACTACCGGATAGAAGAATAACCAACATCATAACACGAAAAGACAATCTGTCTGAGAAAGGCAGCATCGCAAGACCACCTCACAACTCTTTTCCACAGATTGCCCGTTTCGAGTTTTATCTATTCTTTTTCTCCTAGTGTAGTGTTAAATAAACTGTCTCCCGGCAAATCATCCTTCGGCACCGGAGCTAGAGGAATATTGAGGTGTTGATAAGCTCTAACCGTAGCTACCCTGCCACGAGGTGTCCTCTGCAAAAAACCTTGTTGGAGCAGGTAAGGTTCCACCACATCTTCAATGGTTTCCGATTCTTCACCAATAGTTGCGGATAGTGTCTCTAAGCCAACCGGTCCCCCTGCAAACATTTGAATAATCGTCAAAAGACATTTTTGGTCAATTCGGTCTAATCCCGCAGGGTCAACCTCAAGACGATCCAAGGATTTGCGGGCTAATTCTTCTGTGACTGCCCCGTTTTCCCAGACTTGTGCATAATCACGCACCCGTTTTAAGAGACGATTAGCGATACGCGGAGTCCCACGAGATCTCCGGGCAATCTCGGCTGCTCCTTCATGAGTAATCTCCAAACGTAAGATTCCTGAAGCCCGGGAGATAATCTTGACCAAATCCTCCACTTCATAAAATTCGAGACGACTGATGACCCCAAACCGATCCCTTAAGGGTGAGGTTAGCTGCCCGGCCCTGGTGGTTGCTCCAACTAAGGTAAAGGGAGGCAAGGTTAAACGAATCGAACGGGCACTGGGGCCCTTGCCGATTACGATATCCAGACAGCCGTCTTCCATAGCCGAATAAAGTATTTCCTCGGTAGTTCGGCTTAGGCGATGAATTTCATCAATAAATAGTACATCGCGAGCTTCCAAGGAAGTAAGAATCGCCGCCAAATCCCCCGGTCGTTCCACTGCCGGTCCTGAGGTAGTACGGATATTGACTCCCATTTCAAGGGCGATGATATTGGCTAAGGTCGTTTTGCCCAGTCCGGGCGGACCATAAAGAAGAACATGATCAAGAGCCTCGCCACGGGCTAAGGCTGCTTGTATAAATATCAGAAGGTTTTCTTTTACTTTCGTCTGTCCTATATAATCAGTCAGCCGATGGGGGCGAAGGGCTTCTCCTTCTTGATCCCCCGGGAGCTGCTGCGGGCTGATCATCCTTTCTTCCATACAACTTTTCTCCTCTATTTTTTAATAAGATCCTTCATTCGTAACTTCTTCAGGATGACATATTATAGTCCATCGGTCGTACCCCTTCAGGATGACATATTATAGTCCATCGGTCGTACCCCTTTTGGATTATATACGTTGTCCGACCGTCGTGTCATACTGAGCGAAGCGAAGTATCTTCAAGCCAGAGAGCGAAGAGCCAAACGCACTTGCTCCTCCGTACCCAGCTCTTTGGCTGAATCAGGAATTAACTGGAGAGCCTTTTTCGCTTCTTCCTGGCTAAACCCAAGAGCAAGAAGGGTTTCCATAGCTTCCGAGTAGGAAGCCCCCTGATTAATAGCGACTTGAGAATTTGCATCTTCGATGACCGAAACTCTATCCTTAAACTTCTCCTTAAGTTCCAAAATCAATCTCTGGGCACTCTTTTTCCCGATCCCCGGGACTTTGGTTAAGAGAGTGACATTTTCGCTGGCAATGGCACTTTCCGTCTGCCCCGTACCTAAAGTCGACAACGTGGAGAGGGCGGCCTTTGGCCCGATACCCGTAACTGTAAGCATCATCAAAAAGAGCTCTTTTTCGGCTTCCGAGGCAAAACCATAAAGTGAGATTTCATCCTCACGCATAATCAAATGAGTATACACAATCAATTCCTGCCCGGAATTGACCTTGCTTAATAATCCTAAAGGGGTAGCTATTTGATACCCCACCCCTTGAACATCGAGAATCAGTTTATCCGCTTGAATCTGCCATACTTTTCCCCTTAGCATTCCTATCAAAGGGCTCCCCCCATTCTGTTC
>NZ_CEVWNY010000156.1:0-5692 GCF_982384815.1 Desulfitobacterium sp.
TATTTATCTAAATTATATATAAGTGGACTAAACCATTGATTGAGAGTAGTAGGGTAAAGTCTTAGTTACAGAGAGCTGCAGGCGGTGGGATTGCAGCACAGCGGACATATCACGAATGGACTCATGAGGGCAATGCAGAAATTTGACCAAAGTATGCTAGCCGGGATCTTCACCCGTTATCAATGAAGCGTATATGATGGTATACGAAACGAGGGGCGCTTTATGCGCAATAGAGGTGGTATCGCAGAGATATAAGTCTTTGTCCTATTAAAAGGGGCAAAGGCTTTTTATTTTTTAGACACATGAAAGTTTTAAGAATTACGACTCTTTTTACGCTTAATAAGGAGCCGTTATTCATAATTAAATCATTTTTAAAACTGGGAAAGGGATGAAAAACGATGACAAAAATACCTTACAAAATTTATCTGTCTGAGGATGAGATGCCTAAGCACTGGTACAATGTCAAGGCTGTTATGAAGGAGCTGCCTCCGCCAATGCTTCATCCGGGGACCTTAAAACCTTGTACCATTGAGGATCTCAGGCCTGTATTTTGCGATGAACTGATCGACCAGGAATTAAACTCCACGGAGCTCTATATTGAGATTCCTGAAGAAATCCGCGACTTCTATAAGATGTACCGCCCCTCCCCTTTGGTCAGAGCCTATTGCCTGGAAAAGCTGCTGGATACCCCGGCTGAGATCTACTACAAATTTGAGGGAACCAATACCTCCGGTTCCCATAAACTCAATTCGGCAGCAGCCCAAGTTTACTATGCTAAAAAACAAGGCCTAACCTCCCTAACGACGGAAACCGGGGCCGGACAGTGGGGTACGGCTTTAGCTATGGCCTGCGCCTATTTCCAACTCGACCTTACTGTCTATATGGTTAAGATCTCTTCCGAGCAAAAGCCCTACCGCAAAGCCGTAATCGAAACCTATGGCGGAAAAGTTATTCCCTCCCCTTCTACTACCACCGAAATAGGCAGGAAAATTCTCGAGGAAAACCCCGGAACAGGCGGCTCCTTAGGCTGTGCCATTTCCGAAGCCATCGAAGTTGCTCTAAAATCCGCTAATTGCCGTTATGTCCTGGGAAGTGTCCTTGACCATGTGGTTCTGCATCAAACAATTATTGGGGAAGAGACGAAGATTGCCTGTGAGAAATACGCTATTCAACCCGATATCATGATCGGTTGTGTGGGAGGCGGTTCTAACTTTGCCGGTCTGGTTGCTCCCTTTATCGGAGATAAGATCCAAGGAAAAAACAACATCGACTTTATTGGTGTTGAACCTGCTTCCTGTCCCTCCCTGACCAGAGGCAAATACGCCTACGACTTTGGGGATACCGGCAAAACAACCCCCCTCTTGAAAATGTATACCTTAGGCTCCGGGTTCATCCCTTCTCCCAACCATGCCGGTGGACTTCGCTACCATGGCATGAGCGGTATTGTTTCCAAGCTTTATCATGATGGCCTAATAGAAGCGCGTGCCGTCGAGCAAAGCAAGATTTTTGAGGCTGCTACTCTTTTCGCCCGCAGCGAGGGCATCCTTCCTGCCCCGGAATCCTCCCATGCACTGAGTGTGGCCATTGACGAAGCTCGCAAATGCAAGGAAACCGGTGAAAAGAAAACCATCCTCTTCGGTCTTTCCGGCACCGGATATTTTGACCTGGCAGCATATATGAGCTATAACGCCGGAACCATGACCGACTTTATCCCCACTGATGAAGACTTGGCAAAAGGGTTTGCCACCCTGCCAAAAGTAGAATAATTCTCCGTTGTTTCTGAAGACTGTCTGTCTTGCCTTGAATCATTGTTAAAATTTACCATAGATATAACATCGAATATTGGAGAAATTATTATTGGAGGTGTAATTAAAAATGCAAAATAAATCTAATTCCGATGTACAAAGCGTAAAACAAGAGATTCAAAGCGACCTACAGTCTTCAAAGCAAAGTCAAACCGGTTCCTCCGGTGCTTCCGGCTCCTCCGGCTCGGCCTTTACCAGTTCCGCCTTTTCTTCTGCTTCAGCGGGATCTGCCGGTACAGCTTTGAGCAGTTCCTCTTCCAGCGAAACCGCAAAAGTTCGTCAAGAGATTCAAAGCGACTTGCAATCAGCTAGTTCGCAAAGCCAACAATCCAGTATGAGTTCCGGATTAGGCAGTCAATCTGAAACTCAAAAAGTTAAACAAGAGATTCAACGGGATTTGCAATAAGCGGCAGACTGGGCACAGGCCTAAGAAACCCTGGGCAGACTTACATTTAAGCGTCTTCCCAGGGTTTCTTATTAGTAATTCAGCTTTTCATATCACACTATGTTTTCCGCAAATCGTTCTTCCTTAGTGATGACAGCCGTGTTCATGTTGATGGCAGGAATCACCGGAATCTTTTAAGGTGCCGTTAAGCCATTGCTGGGCCACTGTTTTAACATCTCCCGAACATCCACGGATTACCGAAATACCGGATTTATCTAATACGCGAACAGCACCTTCACCCATGTTGCCGGCAAGCATAACTTTTACGCCCATGTGAGCAAGAGTTTGGGCAATATTAGACTTGCAACCACAACCTACCGGGGAGGAAACGGTTTCCTGATTAAGCAGTTCTTTTTTCTCCTCATCTACTGTGAACACCGTGAAATATTCACAGTGACCAAAGTGATCATCAATCCGGTCCTGGCGAGAGGGTAAGGCAATTTTCATAGATATACCTCCATACACTTTTAATTTAGGGCAAAATGAGTTATTATTGACATATACCCTTTTAAACATATAATACGCCTGTATCGGGCATATGTCAATAATCAGGAGGTATAGAAATGGCAAGACCTCGGAAGTGCAAAAAGGTCTGTTGTTTACCAAAGAATAACCGGTTCGGCCCCCTGGATACTGGAGAAAACGCCCATGATATCATTACAATGACTGTGGACGAATACGAGACCATCCGCCTAATTGATTTAGAGGGATTAACACAGGAAGAATGTGCTGAAAAAATGGATGTTGCCCGTACAACCGTCCAAAGAATATATATTGAAGCAAGAAGAAAACTCGCCCAATCACTGGTTCATGGGAAAAGAATTAATATCGAAGGCGGAGATTATATCCTCTGTGAGGAAAGGGAACCAAAATGCCGCTGTGAATATTGCTATAAGCGAAGATATGTTCACAATGAATTGTAGCCACCTGACAGAGTATGAATCCAAAATAAAAGCCCCGGGTAATTTACTAAAAATTTACCCCCGGGGCTTTATTAATTGTATCCAAATATTTTTTGAATATTTCGGATTCCCCCTCTTGACATAGATATATGTGAAAGTGTATACTAATCCTAGACCCCCCTATACGGGGCGGGGGTAATGGATAAGGTTTTCTCGGCCGGGTCACCCTAGTAGGAAGGTGTATCCTAGCGTGTGAAGAAATCGACAAGGGATCTTAAAAGAAGGTTTAAGGAGGAGTTGGTTAGTGATCGAAAACGAAAAAGAAGATATCTTGATGCGCTTAAAGACCATAAAAGGTCATATCACCGGTATCGAAAAAATGATCGAAGAAGGAAAGGAGTGTGCTGATATCCTAGTGCAAGTGGCGGCAGTAACCAGCTCTATGAATAAAGTTAAGATCATGCTCAATAAACATTTCATTGACCGTTGCTTGGATAAGGCTATTTTAGAGGAAAAAGATATCAAGGAAGAAGTCTTAAAAATCCTGGACAATATTATCAAGTTTAATGAATGATGAAACGGGGGCAGTTCAATGAAAAGAATGCTCATCCTCGGGGCCGGAACGGCGGGGACCATGATGGCCAATCACCTCAATCGCAAACTGGATAAGAAAGAGTGGACAATCACGGTAATTGACCAATATGAAAAACATTACTATCAACCCGGATTTCTCTTTATTCCCTTCGATATCTATTCGGAAAAGGATGTTGTCAAGAAGAAGACCAGTTTCATTCCTAAAGATGTGGAATATATCAAGGCACCCATAGAACTGATTGATCCGGAGAAGAATCAGGTCACTTTAGGCAACGAATGGATCATTCCTTATGACCTCTTAATTATTGCCACTGGTTGTGAAACAGTTCCCGAAGAAGTAGAGGGCATAACCGATGGTTGGCAAAAAGATATCTTTGACTTCTATACCATAGAAGGTTCTGTTGCTCTAAGAGACAAATTAAAAGATTGGCCAGGAGGGAGGTTAGTAGTTCACATTAGTGAAATGCCTATCAAATGCCCGGTTGCACCCTTAGAGTTTGCCTTTCTCGCCGATTGGTTTTTCAGAGAAAAGCGCCACATCCGCGAAAAAATTGAGCTTGTTTATGTTACGCCCCTTGATAGTGCTTTTACTAAACAAAAATGTTCCGATGTACTAGGACATTTGTTCCCCCAGAAAAATATTGAACTAATTAAAAACTTCAATGTAAGCCATGTGGAAGCAGACGAAAAGAAACTCATATCCTTAGATGGCAAAGAAGTAAACTATGATCTTCTGGTCACCGTTCCGGTGAATATGGGCAGCAAGTTGATTGACCGCTCAGGCTTAGGTGACGAACTAAACTATGTCCCGACCAACCCCTATACCCTGCAGTCTAAAAAACACGAAAATATCTTTGTTATCGGGGACGCCACCGATCTACCATCATCCAAGGCCGGCTCCGTTGCCCATTTTCAAGCTGAGATTTTAACGGAAAACATTTTAAATTATATTGCTAATAAGCCCTTGACCGCACATTTTGACGGTCATGCTAACTGTTTTATCGAATCCGGCTATAACAAGGCTTTTTTAATCGACTTTAACTATGATATCGAACCAGTGGAAGGAACCTTCCCCTTACCCGGAATCGGACCCTTTTCCCTACTAAAAGAATCAAGAATTAATCACCTGGGTAAATTGGCCTTTAAGCCTATTTACTGGAACATGCTTCTAAAAGGTATCCCCATTCCTACAGTTCCCCCGGAAATGAAGACAAGCGGCAAAAAACTCGATGGTTTATATGGTAATTCTTAATTAAAAAGGAGAGGATTTCTAATGCAAAAAGTTATTGCTGGTTACACCGTTGACCTAACCGCGGAAGGCTATCTAACTAATCGGGCTCAATGGAATAAAGAAATAGCCCTGGAGATCGCCAAGGAACTGGGAATTGCCGAACTTACACCCGGACATTGGCAAGTAATTGAATTCTTGCAGAAGGATTTTACGGAAACCGGAAAAATCCCTACGATCAGAAGGGTAAACAAAGTCGGTAATATTGGCACTCAACAATTATATGCCCTTTTCCCCGAGGGTCCGCTCCTTAAAGCTACCAAGATTGCCGGCTTAAGTAAGCCGGTAAGCTGTGTATGATGGGAGGATTAATATGTCAGACCAAGAAAAGATTAAAAAGGTATCGATAATAATCTCCAAGGGTTCTCTAGAAGGTATCTACCCGGGATTAATCATGGCCAACGGAGCCAGAATGATGGGAATCGAGGCCAATCTTTTCTTTACCTTCTTTGGATTAGACGCTATCACCAAAAAGAAAATGAACAATATCAAAGTCGCTACCGTCGGCAATCCAGCCATGGGCATTCCCACCCTCATCGGGGCATTACCTGGTATGTCAGCCTTTGCCACCAATATGATGAAAAAGCAGATGGAGGAACTGGATATCCCTCCTATCCCGGAATTTATCGAGATGATCTGCGATGCCGGCGGCAAAGTC
>NZ_CEVWNY010000157.1:0-5640 GCF_982384815.1 Desulfitobacterium sp.
TAGTAGCTTGAACAACTCTAATTTAACCAGAAAGGTGTTTTCTTTGTATAACTTTTTGTCGCCACCCGCATAGCAGGTGGTTTATTGTTTCGCTACGCTCAACAGGCTAAAGCCCATAACTAAAAGGAGCAGCCTTGCTGCTCCTTTTGGTTATGTTCGCCTTATGTCTAGGTTGCCTAATGAATTAGAGAACTCTTCTGGCTCCTATATAGCGAGGGCCGTAATAGCTATCGGATAGGTTGGTGATCTTGACTCCGGAACCTGCGGCATGGATAAAACTTCCGCCGCCGATATAAATCCCCACATGGGAGGCACCTTTATCATAAGTAGAGAAGAATACCAAATCACCGGCTTGGAGTTGATCCTTTTCTACCGCTGTTCCCGTCCCATATTGAGCATAAGAAGTACGAGGCAGGTCAATCTCCGACCCCTTGAACACATATTTAGTAAACCCGGAGCAATCGAATCCCTTTGTCGATGTTCCACCGAATACATAGGGTATACCGATGAGGCTTTGAGCATTTCGCACTATCTCCTCCACTTGGGAACTGCCGCCCCGGGATATTTCCGAGGACACAACCCGGGAGACTTGACGTGTTTGTTTAGTTGCAGACTTTACACTAGGTTTAGTTTCTGCATCGCCAGCCATTACTTTATCAACGTTTTTCCCATTTTTGACTGCTTTGACGGCAGTAGAAACCACATTATAGCGAACAGTCCGGGCCGTTAAAAAGGAAGAGTTCATCGAGAGAACAGATTCTGTACCCTGCAGCGACACAGAGATATTACCCGGTTCCCCAACACCTAAAAAACTTGCTATAAGCAAGGTGCCGGACAAGGTAATACTACCAATCCATCCCCTCTTAGAAGAAGGGTTCATTAGTTTTCCACCTTTCGTGGCTTGCGAGGTTAGTTGACGGATTCGGGCAGAAGGTGTAAGCCCTACGCTTTATGCGATTCACCCCAATAGAAAGTCCCCCGCCCTAAACATTATGTTTAGATTCAGCCATGCATACGTTTGTATTATTCGCTAATTGTAATCCTAATCCTCCATGTAAATAACGGAGCAAATGGTATTAATAGTAATTAGAACACCTCATTTAGGATAGTAACATACTATTCTCTTAGGTCATTTTCCGATACAATTATGCAAAAATAATAAAAACACCTCTCTCACGAGAGGTGTTGCTCTTTGAGCCTTAGGACCCCAACGAATAAATATTGCGTCATAGGTCGAGTAGGTTTTCCCACTGAGTTCCCCCGGTTTCCCGGTAGCAGGCGGTTTCCCCTTTCCCCCAGCCTGGAACGTCACCGATTCCAGCACTTGATCACCACTTAGAACGCACTTTAATCCTCGTTGGTTATCGTTCTAGAAGTTTTCCTTTACGCTCCGAGACAGCTTAGCCTCTTTTGCAGAAAAGAATTTCAGGCAAACTTAAGTCCATCGGCCAATGGAAATAAGTTCCTTTAGCCTTCCCAACTTCTCCACCTCAAGGCAGGCTACACTGCACTAAGTTCCTTCCTAATGCAGGTTCATCCCCTAAGCCATAACCCTATACAGGGCCACGCACTTAGGCCTCCACGGATAAGGGTCTCGCCCGCATGCCATTGCGGATCCCCCTTAACCTTAACTCCCAGCAGCAACCCTCGACTGGGCGTCGAAAGCCACCACCAGGAACTTCATCGGTATGCCCTTAGCGGATTCTTAGGCCCGCCTTCGACTGCCACTTTACGCACTAGAATAACGCTCCATAGCTCAAAGAAGATTACATCGTCTATTTTACACGGAAAAAAGTTTTTTTCAAAACGGTCTTTGCCCATTATTATTCATGATTGAGCTTGATAATGAATGCAAAAATGCAACAAGTCAACAGGACATTAAACCAAATCCAAATTGGGCTGTTTTTTGCTGATATCACCCATAAAACAAAAGAGAGCATTAGCTCTCTCACATTTTCAATTATAAATATTATTTTCAAGGTCACTAAAAAAATAAACTAGACAGATTTTGCCTCCGTAGTCGGCTTTCCATCGGTGAAAATTCTCCGCAGCATTACTTCGATGCTTCCCGGCAAATCTTGAGCCGCTTTTTGAATCTGAACAGCCCGCCATTCAATTTCCTGAAGCAAAACCTTAGTCTGCGGTGAAGAAATATAGGCCTGGGGCTGATCCCCTCCCCACAAACCCTTGGACATGATAAGTATAACCAGGATCAAAAAAATTCTCCATAATAAACGCAATTGGATATACCGTCCTTTCCAAAGAAGATATATCCATATTGTGTCCCACTTATTCTCTTTTAAGCCTAACTTTTTCTAATTCCGACCAAAAATTCTCAGAGTACCGGAACAAGGGTTCAAAAAACTCCCGTGCCGTTTGGGTATAAAGATGATTTTGGTATTTGCGTATTCTTTCCTGGTAAAAGGTCTCACAAGAATTAGGACCAAAGAAAGGTTTTCCCTCTTTACCAGCCCAAGCAAAAAGCCGGGCTATGCCTATAGGACCGACAAAGTCCAATTTATCCGCATCGTAAAGAATCTTTGCCTCTAAAGTTTCCGGCTCATACCCTTCCCGGGAATGGGATAAAACCGCCTTCTTCACAGTCTCGATGATTTTTTCCGGGTAGCCGCATTTTAGCAATATGCCCCCCGCTAAAGAAGAACTACTTTCGGCATGGGTCTTGGATAGGGCCCCGGAACGCCCGATATCATGAAGGATAGCAGCCAGTTCAACAATTAAATTATCTGCATTTTCCTTAAGAGCTATCCTCTTCCCCCATTCTCTTACCCGGAGTGCATGATCCAGGTCGTGGGCCAGATCTTTGCGGGCATAAATTCCTTCAACAGCAAGGATTACCGGTCCAAATGGATCCTGATTTTTCTCCTGCAAGGTCATTCACCCCCGATCTGAATTTAAGAACAATATCCTTTCAAAATGTTCTATACTTGCCGGGGAAAGATTTTTACCATAACGAGCAGTAAGCATATTAGCCGGATGGGAGCTGATTTCTTCGTCATCGGTTTCCCGGATCAATAACCCGGCACTGGACATTAAGCGATCCATGACCTCCCGATATTCCCAAACGCGTAGTCCGGTTCGTTCTAAGTCCCAGTGCCAATAATACTCAGTAGCTATAACTAGATAATTCTCCATGATCGGATCCAAAAATGCCACTTGGAGGAGCTTTTTACCCACGCCAAATCCACGAACTTTAGGAGAGACCTCAATTGCCCCTAATTCGAGAATTTCCGGAGGCCCCTTAGCCCATCGTTCAAATGAATCGGGTGGGTGAAAAGTAACGTAGCCCAAAATATCTGATTCAATGCGGGCAATGATAATTCTGCCGTTGGGAATTTGACTGATTTCAATTAAAGCCTCTTTTTGCCTTTTCGGGGGACGAAAAGCCCTTAAATCGTCATCTAAAGTCATTTGACTTAAAATATCTGCTGCCACCGGCCCTTCAACAATAAGTTCCCCTTTATGGGTAAGAAAGGTTTGTTTCACCATAAGTCCTCCTACGGAAACTAAGGTTATGGATTGACATTATATCGCTTAAGCTTATTGTACAGTGTAGCTAAAGAAATGTTAAGAGCCCTTGCAGCTCTTTTCTTACCCTCCAGGGTAAATCCATAACGTTCCAAGGCAGTTCTTAAGAGAATTTCCTCCATCCGCTCCAAGGGCATGACTCCATGACCCAGCCCCTCTCTAGTCCCCCCCAAATGGTCGCTGAGATGCCGTTGGCAGATATGAGACTCATTAGACATTATCATCGCCCGGCAAATGGCTTGTTTTAGCTCTTCGACATTACCCGGCCATTGATATGATAAAAGTACTTCTTCGGCCTGGGGAGTCAATCCCTGAATTGATTTTCCCAGTCTCAAATTGAATTTCCCAATATAATGATGGATCAATGGCAGGATATCTTCCTTTCGTTGCCGTAAAGGTGGGACAGCGATTTCCCACTGACTGGCATAATCGTGCAAATCCTTGTCAAAAGCCTTTTCAATCCTCATCAGGTGGATATTTAGCGATGAACTTAGGATCACGCGAATTTTCTTCCTCTGTAAACTCTGTAAAGTTTGAAAAAGTTTGTTTTGCTCGGCTAGATTAAGGCTGGCAACCTCCCGAAAATATAGGCAGCCTTCCTCAAAATCATGAAGAAGACCAAAATTAAAATTTGTTTCCAGCATCTCCTTAATCATTCCCTGACTCTCAGTACAATCCACCACCAACAGCGGTTTTCGTGAGCACTCACTTGTCCCGTGAAGATAGCTTGCCAGAAGGAGCTTACCTGTACTTAATTCGCCCTGAAACAAGACAGGTTCCATTCCTTTCGCCGCCTTACGGCATCCCTCCATCGCCTGACGCAAACCTCTGCTTTCCCCGATGATATCCGGAGCTGAATGAACAAGAAATACCGGCATGTTATCCCCCTCAAATCTCTCTCACTGACATTTATCTGATTCTAATACGAATTATTATTCCTATTGTATACTATAACAGAGGAGAACAAAAGATGTTTTTAAAAATATTCTAAAAATGTTTACATAAAAAAGGTCCTAATGTACTTCATCAGGACCATGCTTAATTGATGTTTTTAAAATTTCTTATAAAGGCGTTCTGAGCAGATTAGCCATGTTGCCAGCCGGCAAGATATTTTTCCTGCTCTCCTGTCAGTTTGTCAATACTTAAGCCTAGCGTTCCGAGTTTCAGTTCCGCAACCCGATTATCGATTTCAGTGGGAACAGCATAAACCTTTGATTCGAGGTGGTTATTCTGAGCAGCCAAATGATGTAAAGCAAGGGCTTGCAAAGCAAAGGTCATATCCATAACCTCCGCCGGATGACCGTCTCCGGCAGCTAAATTGACCAGACGTCCTTCGGCAAGAAGATACACCTTCCGCCCATCCTGAAATTCGTACTCTTCAATATTACGGCGTACCTCCCGGCGATTTTGGGCCATGGAAGCTAATTCAAGCTTATTTATTTCCACATCAAAATGACCGGCATTAGAAAGAATCGCTCCATCTTTCATTACTTTGAAGTGCTCCCCGGTGATCACATTCTTGTTCCCGGTAACGGTAACAAAAAAATCACTTAAAGGGGCCGCCTCCAGCATGGGCATGACCTCAAAACCGTCCATCCAAGCCTCATTAGCCTTGATCGGATTAATTTCGCAAACAATGACCCGGGCACCCAAACCCTTAGCCCGTAAGGCCACACCTTTGCCGCACCAACCATAACCAACGACACATACGGTCTTACCGGCTATCACAAGATTGGTAGTTCTCATAATACCGTCCCAGACGGACTGACCTGTACCATAACGATTATCAAAAAGATATTTCATCTCCGCATCATTGACTGCAATCATGGGAAAAGCTAACTCTCCGTTCTTCTCCATAGCCCGCAAGCGGAGAATTCCCGTGGTAGTTTCTTCAGCACCACCACGGACCTTGGCTAATAATTCCCGTCGTTCCTTGTGGATGGTGGAAACCAAATCTCCCCCATCATCGATAATATAATCCGGCTCAAAATCCAAGCCCTTATGGATATGTTGATGATATTCTTCATCAGTAGCTCCATACCAGGCATGAGCATGGACACCCCCTGCTACTAAGGCAGCGACAACATCATCTTG
>NZ_CEVWNY010000158.1:0-5253 GCF_982384815.1 Desulfitobacterium sp.
GCTCATCGCTGCGGATCCTTGTTCAGATGGGGGATTCCCCATCTGAACGGGGAGTAATACCCAAAATGGCGGGTTATTCGGTGACTTAGCGCTACCGGATTAAATGTAATATTGGTGGCGGTCAGCCATCGAATAACCTCAAGAATGATAAGCCATATTAACTTTGCAACTAAGGACTAATGTCCTTGGAAATATAATTATTTTTTAGGGGGTATATATACCATGGCTGTTATGAGATCTATTATGTACATTCCCGGAAACAATCCTAAAATGGTTGCGAAAGCACCCGAAATTCCTGCTGACATCATCACCTTCGATTTAGAAGATGCTGTACCACCGGCTGAAAAAGAAACAGCTCGTCAGATCGTAAGAGAAAATTTAGAATATGGAGCCAAAGGTGGCGCTCAAGTTTTCGTTCGTATCAATAACTGGGAGACCGGTTTAACCAACGATGATTTAGAAGCTATTGTCTATCCCGGACTTCATGGTGTAACCTTGGCTAAAACCGGTTGCGCTGCAGACGTGCAACGTCTGGACTGGAAATTAGAAGAACTGGAAATGCGTCGCGGCATCCCTGTTGGAACCGTAAAAATTTCGATGCTTCTTGAAACTGCTAAAGGTATTGCTAACGCCGAAGAATGTTGCTTAGCCAGCAAACGTAATGTTAATGCTATCTTCGGTGCCGTTGACTATTGCCGTGACATGCGTGTTAAATTAACCTCAGCAGGAGCCGAGCAACTCTATGGCCGCTTCAAAGTTGGTGTAGCTTGTCGTACTGCCGGCATCGTTGCTATCGATGCTCCTTACGTTGACTACAAAGACATCGAAGGATTCGAAAAGAACGTTGCCGAAGGCAAACAAATGGGCTTTGAAGGCCGCATGATCATTCACCCAGGACAAGTTGAACCTTCCAACAGACTTTACGCTCCAGATCCGGCTGATGTTCAATGGGCTAAAGACGTTGTTAAGGTCTTCGAAGAAGAAGGTCTTGCAAAAGGAAAAGCCGCTGTTTCTTTGAACGGAAAAATGGTTGATACCCCGGTTTATCTTAACGCCAAAGATATCTTAGCTGCTCAAGCCGAAATTGATGCTAAAGACGCTGGAAAATAATCTAAGTTTCCGGGATAGTCTAAATGAATCTGGTCGCTTCACCGCTGAAGCGACCGATTCTTCTAACGATTGCGAAACAGTGTTTCATTTTTAGACAATTTTCGACGGTTATAACATTTTTATAGCTAATTGACATATACTATATTTTAATAAACGAGAGGGGATGTCAAAATGAGCCGCATTAAAAATCTTCGTGAGGAGGCCTTGGAGTTTCACAAGGTAAGACCTGGTAAACTTGAGGTAAGAGTAACTGTTCCTGCTAAAGATCGTGACGATCTCACCCTTGCTTATTCTCCCGGTGTTGCCGAACCTGTAAAGGAAATCGGCGAAAATTCCGAAAACCTTGATATCTATACTAACCATGCTAACTATGTAAGCATCGTTTCTAACGGGACGGCAATTCTAGGCTTAGGTAACTTAGGTGCTGAAGCTGCTATGCCTGTTATGGAAGGTAAATCACTTCTTTTCAAAGCTTTTGGCGATGTTGATGCTTTTCCTCTTTGTGTAAATACCAATGATGTTGACAAAATTGTTGAGATCGTTGAATTAACAGCTCCTACCTTTGGTGGAGTTAACTTAGAGGATATCAAAGCTCCCGAGTGTTTTGAAATTGAAGAAAAACTTAAAGCCCGTGGAATCTTCAAGGGACCGATCTTCCATGACGACCAACACGGAACAGCAGTTGTAACCTTAGCAGGTTTGATTAATGCCTTAAAAGTTGTCGGTAAGAAAATCGAAGAGGTCAAAGTTGTAGCTAACGGTGCCGGTGCCGCCGGTATTGCTATCATCAAACTTCTTATGAGCATGGGCTTAAAGAACGTTATTATGTGCGATACCAAAGGTGCTATTTATGATGGCCGTACTGCCGGTATGAACCCTTGGAAAGAGCAAATCGCTAAAGCAACAAATCCGGAAAAATTCAGTGGCGATCTCGCCGGTGCCTTAGTTGGTGCCGATGTATTCATCGGTATTTCCGCCGCTAATGTGCTCACAGAGGATATGATCCGCTCCATGGCTAAAGATCCTATCTGCTTCTGTCAAGCAAACCCCATTCCGGAAATTTGGCCCATCGAAAGAGCTTTTGAAGCCGGTGCCAAAGTTATCTCCACCGGACGTTCGGATGTTATTAACCAAATTAATAACGTTCTTGCCTTCCCAGGCATGTTCCGCGGTGCTATCGATGTAAGAGCTACCGATATCAACGACGAAATGAAAGTCGCTGCTGCTTATGCAATTGCCAATATCGTTAAAGATGATGAGTTGAAAGCAGATTATATCATACCCAGCACCTTTAACACCGAAGTGGCACCCGCAGTAGCTGCCGCTGTTGCTAAAGCAGCTATGGATACCGGAATTGCCAGACGGCCAATGGATCCTCAAGAAGTAGCCGATAATCTGAAAAAAAGATTAGCCAACCAATATAAATAAGTTTTAAAATTTCCCATAAGCCTAATAGCTGTTAACTAATTAAAAATCTTAAAACAAAGAGGTGGAGAACTCCACCTCTTTGTTTTTTGCAATGAATTAATAATTTTTAGAAACTCATTGAAATTTTCAGTTTTTTGCAGTAACATATTGGCATGGTGGCCTGACCAAAAAATACGATATATAGGTTGGTAGATTTTTAAGAGAGTATAAAAAGGGGTGTGTGTTTTGGAAGATTTAGATCTTTTATATGAGCGATTTCAAACAAAATTGCAAGCTGTTTCCGGTGAGTGCTATCGTGTAAAAACTCTCAAAGAGGCAGAAGGAGTAATAGCTAAAATCACTAGGGAAAAGGGAATCGAGAGTGTGGCTCTGGTTAATTCCCCTATGGCTAAGGCCATGAGTTTATCACAAAGCCTTAAGGTAAATGGGGTAACCGTTTATACAGATCGTTATCAGGAAGTAACCCCAACGGTTGGGGCCGGAATTACCGAGATGAAATGGGCCATTGCTGAATTAGGGACCTTGGTTCAATATGCCGAAGATGTTAACGAACGACTTTGTTCTTCTTTTACACCGATACATATTGCCTTGGTACAGACCTCTACTTTGCTGCCCAATATTATGACTGCACTGGCAACAATTCATAAGGAGCCCCGTATCCCCGGTTTTGTAGGCTTTGTCACCGGTCCCAGCCGGACCTCTGATATTGAACGGGTTCTAACTATTGGTGTCCATGGTCCGGAACAGCTGGTAGTTGTATTTGTGGATGAACAGGCAGAGGAGGGCGAAATCAATGGCTGATGCACAATTTAAACAGAGAATCGGCGATGCTTTAGGGAATGATATTCTTAGGGGGGCCTTGGGCCGCTTCGGTGATGTCTATGGGAAGAATCGGGAACAGGCTTACCAAGGATATGATTTTGAAGCCCTTCGTGAAAAAGTTGTCGAAGTAAAATCCTTTGCTGCTGAGCATTTGGACGAAATGATCGAGCAATTTGAAAAGGCTGCTTCCGCCCGGGGAGCTAAAGTTTTTCGGGCGGAGACCGGTGAAGACGCTAAACAATACATAATCGAATTAGCTAAGCAACAAAAGGTTAGAAATATCGTAAAATCCAAGTCTATGGCTTCTGAAGAGATTCATCTGAATGATGCCTTGATTCATGAGGGCTTTGATGTTCAAGAAACAGACCTAGGGGAATGGATTATTCAGTTAGCCGGACAAAAACCTTCCCATATGGTTATGCCCGCCATCCATATGACTAAGGAACAAGTAGCAGATACTTTTAATAATAATCTTAATTATCACAATGACCCTGTCATCGCCAAACTCGTCAAAACCGCACGCATGGAAATGCGTCAAAAGTTCATGGAAGCGGATATGGGGATTTCGGGAGCAAATATTGCCGTAGCCGAAACAGGGACCTTAATGATGATGACCAATGAAGGGAATGCTCGTCTAACGGCAACCTGGCCCCGGGTTCATGTTTTCCTTGTAGGTATAGAGAAATTCGTACCGACTTTTGAAGATGCCGGCTATATTTTGCAGACCTTGCCCCGCAATGGCACTGCCCAACAGCTAACCAGCTATGTAACTATGATTACCGGACCGAACCCTACTTATTATCCGGATGGTTCCGTCCAGGATAAAGAGTTCCATATCATTCTTATGGATAATGGTCGCCGGAAAATGTACGCAGATGAAAAGTTCAAACAGACTTTCCAGTGTATTCGATGTGCCGCCTGCCTGAATGTTTGTCCTGCTTTCCAACTAGTCGGCGGCCATGTCTACGGCCACATATATACAGGCGGTATCGGAACGATCTTAACTGCCTTCCTTAACTCGGAGAAAGACGCAGAGAATCCGCAAAACCTCTGTCTGCAATGTGGAAAATGTACAGAAGTATGTGCCGGCAAACTAGATATACCCGGCATGATTCTAGAAATTAGGAATAGAGTCGGGGATAAACAGGGCATGGCGATGACTCCCAAGTTTATTTTGGATGTGGTCTCCAACCGCCGCTTATTCCACTCTCTCTTAAGAGTTGCCTCAAAAGCTCAGTTGCCTTTCTCTAAGGGCCAACCCATGATCCGCCATTTACCCCTCTTTTTGTCGGGACTAACAGAGAAGAGGAGCTTGCCGACTATCGCTGAAGTGCCTTTCAGAGACGTAATCAAAAAGATTAACCAAGATATTAAGAACCCTAAGGGGACCATTGCTTTCTTCGGCGGTTGCCTTATCGATTTTGTATACCCGAGAATTGGTGAAGGTGTCGTCAGGGCACTGAACGAAAAAGGTTATAAAGTCACTTTCCCGGAAGGGCAGTCCTGCTGTGGGGCACCGGCGACCTATATGGGTGATCGTAAGAACGCTCGTAAATCGGCAATTATAAATATCGAGGCCATGAATGCGGAAAGTGTCGACTACGTAGTGTCTGCCTGCCCGACCTGTACCCATGCCCTTATTGATAGCTTTAAAGAGCTTGTGGCCGATGACCCGGCTATACTCAAGCGTGCTGAAGAGCTAAGCAAGAAATCCATGGATTTCTCTAAGCTACTAACAATCCTGGGGGGGCTGGAAGAAGGCGGTGACGGTATTCCTTTAAAGATTACCTATCACGACTCCTGCCATTTGAGAAGAAAGATGGGAGTTATCGAAGAACCCAGAAATATCCTCACCAATATCAAAGGTGTGGAACTGGTGGAAATGAATGAGTC
>NZ_CEVWNY010000159.1:0-5153 GCF_982384815.1 Desulfitobacterium sp.
GGATCAAAGGAATATCGGTAGGTCTTTCGGCAACGTATCCGCCCGCTTTAGTAATGGCTTCCATCTTGCTTTTAGCGGAACCACGGCCACGCTCAACAATGTTGGAAGCGTGGGAGAAACGTTGCCCTTCCGGAGCCCAAGCACCGGCAACATAGATAACAAAGGGCTTGGTGAATTTTCCTGCAGCAATAACTTCTGCACACTCTTCTTCTTGGGAACCGCCAATTTCGGCATAAACTGCCACGCCATGAGTATCCGGGTCTTCTTCAAAGAAGGGTAGCAGGTCAGCCATAGAAGTACCAAGGACCGGTTCGGTACCGGTATGAACTACAGTACTTACTCCAAAACCGCCTTCGCGAAGTACCCAGGGAATAGTTCCGGATTGGCCGCCACTGCGTGAGAACACGCCAATATTCCCTTTTTGGAAAAACTTATTGGCCCACTCCACATTACCGCCAAGCCAACCCACAACAGCTTCTCCCGGAGTAATAATGCCAATGGAACCCGGTCCAATCAATCTTGAACCTTTGGTTTTAGCATAGGCAATCATTTCCATAATATCATGAATAGGTGTTCCTTCAACGCAAGGAATAATGTTTTTAACTCCTGCATCAGCGGCTTCCATAACAGCAGTCTTTAAGCCGCTTCCCGGTACGAAGATAACGCTAAAATCGACTTCCCCTTGTTCACGGACGATTTCCTTAACAGTATTAAATACCGGAACACCGTGAACTTCTTGCCCGGCTTTGCCGGGGCTGGTTCCACCGATCAGCTTAGTACCATAGTCTTTCATATATTTTGTCCGCATGGAACCTTCCCGTCCGGTGATTCCTTGGACAATAACTTTGGTCTCTTTATTGATCAAAATGCCCATTCATATCCCTCATTTAAACAAATTGCTAGGTTTTCCTAGAATAACTTATTGTAAATGGTCTTCACAAAATCGATCCTTATTTTTATGCGCGCTTTGCGAGATACTCGTCAAGTCCGGCAACCGGCACTTCTATTTTAATGGCATCATTGCCGCGGAACTTACAAGCAAATTCGCAGGATAAACACTCGGTGCCAAGGCGTAGACGTTCGTCTTCTGAACGATGAGCTACGGAAGCTCTGCCTTTGTCATCGATTCCCAGCAATCCTCTCGCATACTTTTTGCACGCGTCAGCACATGCTTTGGTTTCGCATGTATCACATTTACTGGTATCGATTGTGATTTTACAACTTTTCTCAGCGAATTCCAGCATGTTATTCCCTACTTTCCTTGAGCTTCTTTCTCAGCCCGATATTCTTTACTTAGGGCTAAGAGTCTTTCACCGATGAACTTCGTATCGGTTACATATTCCTTGCCGTAAATCTCAATTCGTTTTCCCGGGCCATCAGCTGTCATAAGATCAGCCAATCCCGTTCTGAGAATTTCCAGAGATTCATCTTCCCTGTTACCACAAAGGAGGAGTACACAGGGTAGTCCCGGCTTCTGAGTTGGAAGTATCTCACGAAGTACTTTAACAATAGCATGTGCATGGTGCCATTGTTCCTGGTTTGCCATCATGAAGCCACCGAGCAAGTACCCGTCAATATTTGGCTGAGATAAAACAGATTTGGCAACACGGTAAATTTTCGAGGCTACAGGGTTACCGCTGGTATCCGCATAGTTAGCAGGCTTTAGACCCACTTGATTCAGGGCATCTAGTCCCATCATGGCAGAGCCGCCACCGATTGGGTGGTAACCGATATAGCCGGGGCTAACTTCATCGTAGCCCATGTTCATTAAGAATCCTGTGCCACGGGCATCGGTCTCTTCAATGCTCCAACCGATGTAGTCAAGCTCTGTAGGCTCTCCCGGCAAGTCACGAGCAATATCGAAACCGAATTCCGGGTGACGTCCAACGGAGCTGTTGTCGATTTCCATTTTGCAGTCGGCACAGATCAGACTGCCATCTCCGGTCATAACGAAAGGATTAATTTCCAGGGTCATGCAATCATATTTTTTATAAGTTTGGGATAGCTTGGTTAAGAATTTGGCGAACTTCGTTAATTCCTCAGGAGCAATACCGGCTTTAGCAGCCAGATCTACCGCATCGTAAGTTTGTAAGCCGTTGATTGGGTCTACAAAGATCTTGAGCAATTTTTCCTCAGGAACGCTTTCAATGTCCATACCGCCCTCGACGCTGAACATGAGCATTGGGGAACGAGCCTCTCTGGCCCCATTAACAACGAAGGAGCAATAGAATTCTCTCTTGATGTCAAGTTTTTCTTCTACAAGTACTTTACGCACCGGTAGACCTTTAACCGTTTTTGAGAGAATTTCCGCTGCAGCTGCTGCAGCTTCATCGGGAGTGTTAACCAGTTTAACAATCCCTGCTTTACCACGACCACCCGCTTGTACTTGACCTTTTACAGCTACAGGTCCACCAATCCATTCAGCAACTTCCTTGGCTTCTTCGGGGGTCGATGCCGGACGACCCTTGGGTACCGGCATTCCTGCTTTTGCAAGCCATTCTTTACCTTGATACTCTAGAAATCTTGCCATGCATAAATCCCTTCCATTATAGTTTTTTCTTTACTCCAGAGACATCTTTGCGATTGTTAAAGAAGTCCCTCACCCCTCCTTTGACTCAAACTTGAATCTTCGATTTAAGTGAGTTACGGACAGGTTGCCTAAACAAAGGAATTTGTTTTATTATGTGAAACTCAGTTTCATTTCCCTTTGTATATTACTATTATCTATGTAATTTCTCTTTTAGTCAATATATTTTGTTCATAAATTTGATAAGATCATCTATTGCAAAGATTAAGAATAATCACCCAATTCCCTTTTTAGGGAAAGCGCGGTCATTTCTATCCCGCGAACTAAAACATTGTTTTACCATTTAAAACACTATATATAGTTTCTATACTTATTCCTAAAATCCTGCCTGAATAAAAAATATTATACCCTCAGAAGGTCAGACCACCCCATCACATTTCTTTCCTTTAGCCGGCCGGATCCTTATGTTAGCTAAAACCGGATTTTACTATGGTATTAAGTCACTAAGGACAAAGTATTCATAATGGAACTTGCAAATTCATATGCTTAATCAGATACTTTATTATCCTTAACCAATCATCAGGTATCTTATTTCCAATAGGAGGTTATGCATGCGTCAAGTCCAGTATGATTTGGAAATTCTTTACGTCTATAAATTATATTATTTTTTCTCCTTATTAATCTTTTTTTTAGCTGTAAGTCTGATACTCAGCTGGCGATTCGGCCAGCCTGCCGGAACGATATCCTTTGCTCTCGGCTTTTTTCTCTCTTACCTTTTGATGATGCGCAAGCAAAGCTTCCCTCCCCCCGATAAAAAGCTAACTGCTCAAAAAATGGCAAAGGAAATTACTCAAGACTCCTCTCCACTTGCCATTTCACACTTTGCCAGCCAGCTGTACTTTTACTTCAATGAAACCAGACAAGCGATTACTTTACTGGAAAGATATCAAAACACCCAAGATCCCCTTCTTTGTGCAACTCTTGCCGACATACTCCTTAGGGAAGGCCGCCCACACCATGCACTGAAAGCCATAGGCAATAATCCGTATTTAGAAGTAGATCCGCTCTTACTCTTTATTCTAGGTCATATTTTTTTGAAAACGGACAATTTACAAGACGCTGTAAAAATCTATAAGCAAAGTCTCGCTTTAGCCCGAAAATCAGGTTTCCCCCGTAACGGAACAAATCGCTTAACCCAATTTCTGCTCACTCTAAGTTATACTGCCCATATTCATCATTCACTCGCAGATTGCTATGTATTATTGAAGGATTATCAAAAAGCAAAAAAACACTACATACTTGGAAATATCCGTTTCTTTGATATTTCTCTCTGGCGAAAAATTACTCCCCCCACTACCCATCCCGCATAATATTACAGAAAATCACCATATTTCATCATTCTTTATCTAATTAAGTAGGTATCATTTTCTCTTTTCCAACACATTTCACGGCATATATTATCTATAATATATACAAAGATTTCATACATATACAGATTTCAATAAAATCGTTTTCAATCCGGTAAAATATCATGTAAAAGGGCGGTGAAATGATAATGCTGTCATCTAGTGAAGACGTGCTAGCATTTATTCGCGAATTTGAGGTTTCTTGCCGGGAGATTTTAATCGCTCAAGGCACCAGTGAGCATGATTTAGATAATGCTTATCTTGAGCTGCAATGGAAATTTCTACATATGATCCTCAACAATAAAAGTACTTTATCCCATCGGTTGGCCAGAGGGACCAATCGTAACATGTCCTCTTCAATCGCTTAAACTTAAAGATTACAGTGCTAAAATCATGGCATTTTCGTCACAATTGGGGAACTTCACGCAATGGATACACTCTTTCCATACCTTATGGGGCATATCTTCTTTTTTTATTAAAGAAAACCCGCAGCGTTTAAAAAAGCCCGGTTGATAAGTTAAAGTAAAAACCTTAGGGCAGCCGATAATATGGGCATCCTCCAATAACGCTTCAACAAGGCTTCTTCCCAAGCCCCTTCCTTGATGTTCCTCTAACACAGCCAGAGCCCTTATCTCGGCTAGATCGTCCCAGATTATATGCAGGGCACCCGCAGCAATAATCTCGTCATTATCCTCTATGACCAGAAACTCTCTGAGACACTCATAAAGTGTATTTCGTGAGCGAGGAAGCATAAGGCCTTGATCAGCAAAGTGATTGATTAAGGACATCATGGCTTCTACATCGCTTAATTTTGCCCTTCTTAAGTTCATTGTAGTTACCTCCTTTCCTGAATAATTATACGACAACGTTTATAAATATAAAAGAACTTTTTCTTTTCTTTATTTTTACACTTAGGTTCATATTATAAATTCTCTTAAGGGGATTTCCGAAAATTTGCAGGAAAATAAATGTGGTTGGTTCCCTAGGACGATTTCCCAGGAACCGACCACATTTTATATTGCTATACCCGTTTCATTGCTATATCCATTTAATTCATGGATAATCATTCAGAACTTCTTCGCGGTAAGTATTGTTCCGACTAACCAATTCACTAAGACCGTCCTCTTGCCAGTTATTTGGCAAAACCCAGATCTGGTATCTTTCCGGATATTTCAACCAAGACATCCACAATCTAAGTTCTTCTTCCATTTCTTTTACGG
>NZ_CEVWNY010000160.1:0-5131 GCF_982384815.1 Desulfitobacterium sp.
CGGGATGGTTGGCTATATACCGGAGACCTTGCCCAAATGGATGAGGATGGATATTTTTATATTGTTGATCGTAAAAAGGATATGATAATTTCCGGCGGTTATAATGTTTACCCTCGGGAAATTGAAGAGGTATTATACGCACATCCGGCTGTAAGGGAAGCAGTTTGTGCAGGGGTCCCTGATTCCTATTGGGGTGAAAAAGTAAAAGCCTATGTAGTTTTGAAGGAGGGACAAGAGATCTCTGAAGAGGGGCTAATCGAATATATGAAAAAAGAATTAGCCTCTTATAAAATTCCTAAACAAATCGAGATTAGGGACAGTCTTCCCAAAACCGCTGTCGGAAAAGTGCTAAGAAGGTTCTTAGTAGAGGAAGAGAAGCAGCGGCTTCAGGCAAAGGAAGCATAATGGATCACGGTGATGGCATTACATGGCGGAAGTTATTATGTATAATCTCAGCCGGGTAAAGGCAGTACCTTTTGGTTTGAGCTGAAAATTGTATAAGCAGTATTTTTTAGTTAAGCAATAAAGCGGTTAAGCAATAAATCAAAAAATAGGGGCGAATAAATCGCCCCTATTTTTTTGTAAGTGCTCTCTTTAGGGAGTCACTTCATTTGCCTGAGAATCATGTTGGCCGTCATGGTTCACCGGCAATATTAACTTTGACCCTCAATGTCAACACCTTTACTCATCTGCTCTTCAGCAAATTCAACCATTTTTTTGACCATGTTCCCTCCAATTTGGCCGACTTCCCGAGTGGTCATGTTTTCAAAGCCTCTCTCTTTGATATCGTTATCTAATTGGAGTTCCTCCGCTACTTCCCATTTCAGTCGGTCTAAATTGTTTTCGGATTCAGGAACCATTGGCGTTTTATTGCTCATTTGACCTTCCTCCTTTAATATGACTTTTGGGAAATATTAAAGAGTCATTATTAAAATAACCAAAAAGAGAAATTCTATGCATATACAATTCAAAATCTAATGCAAAAAAAATTGCCCAACGCTTTGTCGGGCATAGAGCAGAGGGGTTAGATTGAGGAGGAGTGAAATGAGAAGGTAAATAAATACCACACATTGTGATTGTATGTGCATTTCACAATTAGATTGTAACCTATTTCCCAATCAATTGCTACCCCTTTTTAAAATTTTTGAAAATTAAAATTATTTACTTAACGCTACTAAGGAGTGTAGAATGTATTTACATGGTTAGATGTGACAGAAAGCGGGTAAATTTATGGCAAAAGCTTATTTCATTCATCTTAATGGAATTGTACAAGGTGTGGGGTTTAGACCTTATGTCTATCGTTTAGCACAAGAAATGGCGATCAAAGGCTGGGTCAATAATTCCAGCCATGGCGTCTTTATCCATGCCGAAGGTCCACAGGTCCATGCTTTTTATAGCCGCTTGTTGAAGGAAATACCACCATTAGCAAAGCTAACAATAGCCGAATATCAAGAAGTGAAACTTGGTAATTATTCCGGTTTTGAGATACTTCAGAGCGAAGAGGATGGACAGGCCGATGTCCTGATCTCACCGGATATAGCTACTTGTGCCGATTGCTATGCCGATCTTAGAGATCCATCTAACCGCCGCTATGGCTATCCCTTTACGAATTGTACCAATTGCGGTCCACGTTATACAATTATTAAAGATGTTCCTTATGATCGCGTTCAGACAACTATGGGGTCCTTTCCCATGTGCGAAGAGTGTGCCCAAGAATACATGGAACCTTTAGATCGGCGTTTCCATGCCCAGCCCGTTGCTTGCTTAGAATGTGGGCCGAGAGCTGAGCTTTTAAACGCGCAAGGAGAAGTCCTGGACGGCTTAGGTATTAAACAACTCTCTCTGGGAGCAATCTTGGCGGTTAAGGGTTTAGGGGGCTTCCATCTTGTTTGTGATGCGGCCAATCAGGAAGCTGTAAAGCGTTTGCGCCAACGCAAAGAACGGGGAGCCAAACCCTTTGCTTTGATGGCGCGCAATCTGGAAGTTATTCGTAAATATTTAGTAACATCTGTTAAAGAGGAAGAGCTATTACAAAGTACAGCGGCTCCTATTGTAATATTGGCGAGGAAAAAGGGTTATGAAAGCAGCTTGCCCGTAGAGATAGCTCCGGGACTCAATACTTTGGGGGTAATGCTGCCCTATACCCCTCTTCATGCCTTGCTTTTTGATGGTCCCTATAACTTCTTAGTCATGACCAGTGCTAATCTCAGCGGTCGACCTTTAATCTATACCAATGCTGAAGCATTTGAGGAGCTTAAAGGAATTGCCGACTATTTTCTTTTGCATAATCGGGATATTTTTCATCCCTGTGATGATTCAGTTGTACAGGTCATTGGTGAAGAGGCTGTATTTCATCGCCGTGCCCGGGGCTATGTTCCTTTACCGCAAAAGTGCTCAGGGGTAAATACTCCAATTTTAGGGGTAGGGGGAGAATTGAAAAATGCCTTTTGTCTGGCCCAGGGCAGCAGGGCTTTTACCAGTCAGTATCTGGGAGACATGGAAGGTTACGAGAACTTCCAGCGTTTTCGTCAGGAACTGGCATCTTTTCAGAAGGTGGTACAGATTGTTCCGGAGGTTGTGGCTTATGATGCTCATCCTGATTATCAGACAACCGGCTTTGCTTTAGCAAGCCCCTGGTCCCGGAAAATTAAAGTTCAGCACCATCATGCCCATTTGGTCAGCGTCTTGGGTGAACACGGTCTGTGCACCCCTACTTTAGGCGTGGTCTGCGATGGGACAGGCTGGGGTGAGGATCAAAGAATATGGGGATTTGAATTTCTTAAGGGGAATGCTCGTGGTTATAAGCGTTTAGCTCATCTCGAATATCTTCCTTTACCGGGAGGGGACGCCGGGGCAAAGCATCCTTTACGGATTGCCTACGCTTACGCCAGGACTCTGCTGACTGAGCAGGAGTGGTCTCAGACGGAAAGAGTCTGGGAACGGCTTAATCCAGCCGAGCAAAAGATGCTTGACCAGCAATTGGCGAAAAATCTTCAAATCTTTGAGACTTCAAGTGCGGGGCGTTTATTTGATGCTGTCAGTGCCTTGCTGAATGTATGTACAAAGGTAACTTACGAAGGACAAGCAGCTATTGAGCTGGAAAAGCAGGCAAGTGTGTGGCTTCAAGATAAAAATCCTTGCCAAGCCCAAGGCTATATCGATGACTCCGAGTATATACCCCGTTATCACGTGGATTGGGCTGAGGGAGAGGAGGGGCTGGTTCTAAAAATAAAGGGACTGTTTCAAGGAATTGTTCAAGATCTGCTTAGGGGGGAAGAGGCCGGCTTTATTGCTTTTCATTTCCATGAAGCAATCGCCTGCGGAATCGTAAAGACTTTGCTAAAGCTTCAGGCCGGTCCGGGTCCAGTGGTTATAACTGGTGGAGTATTTCAAAATAAATTGTTAACCGAAAGAGTGTTGACTCTTTGTAAAAACTATGGAATTTCAGTCATCCGCACCAAGGAATTGCCCCCGGGTGATGGGGGCTTGGCTTTTGGTCAAGTATTAATTGCAAATGAGAGGTGTCAATAATGTGTTTAGCTATTCCGGCTCGTGTTGTATCAATAGATGATATGATGGCTAAAGTGGATATGATGGGAAATGAACGTACGGTGGGAACTCATTTAGTGCCGGAGGTCAAGGTGGGAGATTATGTCCTGGTTCATGCCGGGTTTGCTATTGAAATCGTGGATGAGCAGTATGCCAGGGAAACCGAAGAATTACTAATAGAGGAAGCGAATGCCCGTGAAAACTTACAATAAGAACGAGAATGCAAAAGAGATTGCCGAGGGTTATTTAAAGGAGATTCAAGAGTTAACAGACGCCCCGTACACGGTTATGGAGGTATGTGGGACCCATACGGTAGCTATTGCCAAAAATGCTTTACGTGATTTGCTTCCGGCCGAGATTCGCTTGGTCTCAGGACCGGGGTGTCCTGTTTGCGTTACGGACAGCAGTGATATTGACCGCTTCTTATATCTTGCTGCTCAACCTAACGTCATTACGGCCACTTTTGGCGACATGATACGGGTGCCGGGCTCTAAGAAAAGCCTGCAGATGCTGCGTGGGGAAGGTGCGGATATTCGGATTGTTTACTCAACTCTGGATGCTTTAGATCTTGCTCGGAAGAACCCCGGGAAAGAAGTGGTATTTTTGGGTGTGGGCTTTGAAACTACGGTGCCCACGGTGGCTGTGAGCATAGAAAATGCCCAAAAAGAAGGTCTTAAGAATTATAGCGTCTTATCCATGCATAAGCTGGTCCCCCCGGTTCTGCGGGCTTTGGCGGAAGACCCGGAGACTAAGGTAGATGGCTTTTTGGATCCCGGCCATGCCTGTGTCATTATTGGTACGGAACCACTGGAATTTATAGCCACGGACTATGGCAAGCCCGGTGTGGTTACGGGCTTTGAAGGTGTGGATATTTTGGAGGGGCTGGTTATGCTCCTCAGGCAAAGGGCTCAGGGTCAGGCTAAGATCGAAATCCAATATCAGCGGATGGTCAAACCTGAAGGCAACCCTGTTGCCAGGGCCTTAATCGATAAAATCTTTGAACCCACTGATGCAGCTTTTCGGGGGCTTGGTGTTATACCCGGCGGAGGCTTAAGTATCCGTAAGGAATATGAAGCGTGGGATGCCCGGAAGAAATTTGACCTTCCGGAATTTAAGACTACCGAAATCCCCGGCTGCTGCTGTGGTCAGGTTCTCAAAGGTCAGATTGCTCCCACCCGATGTCCTTTATTTGCCCGTAAATGTACTCCTTTATCCCCTGTAGGCCCTTGTATGGTTTCCTCGGAGGGGTCCTGTGCCGCTTATTACCGCTATGCACAAAGGAGTGAGTGGTAGATGGAACGAGTTATCATGGCTCATGGCAGCGGCGGCCGCTTAAGCCATCAGCTGGTACAGGAAATTTTTCAAAAATATCTTCGCAATGAATATTTAGATCAAATGAATGACGCTACAATTTTACCGGGAAGTGAGACTTTAGCGATCAGTACTGATTCCTTTGTAGTTTCGCCGATTTTTTTCCGCGGGGGAAATATCGGGAAATTAGCTGTGTGTGGCACCGTCAATGATTTGGCGGTGTCCGGAGCCCAGCCTCGTTATCTTTCCTTGGGAGTGATCCTTGAGGAGG
>NZ_CEVWNY010000161.1:0-5052 GCF_982384815.1 Desulfitobacterium sp.
TATAATTTACCTGAGGTGATAGCCTATGCCACGGAGGCCGAGGGAATTAAGCCCAACGGGTATTTACCATGTCATTATGCGGGGCATAAATAGACAAAGTATTGTTGAAGATAACGAAGATAGGAATAAGCTCATTGAAAGCCTGGCTAGGTTCAAAGAAATAAGCGGCTATAAGATATTTGCATATTGTCTTTTGGACAATCATATCCATATCCTTATTCAGGAGCAGAAGGAGCCTCTTAGTACTTCGATAAAAAGGATTAGTTCTAGTTATGTCTTATGGTTTAATAATAAGTATGAACGAAGTGGACATTTGTTCCAGGAGAGATTTAGGAGTGAAGTCGTCGATAACGACCGATATTTTTTAACAGTACTCCGTTACATTCATCAAAATCCGGTTCAGGCCAAAATAGTAGACAATGTGGCTGAGTATCGATGGAGTAGTTATAAGGAATACATTGCTGATGGTTATCTCGTGGATAAAGAGTATGTCCTGAATATGTTTGCCAACTCGCCTGAAAAAGCCCTTGCTCAATTGATACAATTTCATAAAAAGACTACCCAGGATCATTGTCTTGATGTAGAAGATATTAAAAAAATAGGTGATGAAAAAGTCAGGGAGTTCTTAAAGAGCCAGTGTGGGATAGATGCTTTCAAATTAGGCCATGAGGACAGAGTCAAGCAGGATTCGATTCTGAGAAAATTGAAAGAAATAGAAGGTATTAGTACCAGACAAATAGCACGGATAACCGGAATATCCCATATCCGGGTTTGGCGTGCCTAATCATCCGGAAAATACTAAAGGAAAAGCGGCTAAAGGAGTGCAAGTTTGCACCCCATTAGCCGCGTTACTTTTAGCTTAGAATTTAGAAGTTTTTCAGATGGTGTTACAATCATAGTGAAACAGAGTACCTGTCCCCCTGTTTCACCGTCCGTGGAAGGTTGGTTCGCGTTTTTCAAGGATGGAAGAGACGGCCTCTTTTTTATCCTCTGTGCCCATGCAGAAGGTGGAGCCGGCTTCCTCATACATCAGCCCCACTTCTAAAGGAGCATCGACAGCTAAGTTGATGGCTTTTTTGGCAAAGCGGATGGCATATGGGGGCATATTAGCGATTTTTTCAGCCATCTTCAATGCCTCGATCATTAAATCCTCAGGATCACAAACAATATCCACTAGCCCAATACGGGCAGCCTCTTGGGCATCGATCTTCTCTGCAGTGAAGATAAGGCGTTTAGCTTGGCTGGGTCCCACAGTTCGGGTAAGACGCTGGGTTCCACCCATATCCGGATTCAGTCCAATTCGCACTTCGTTAATGGAGAAAGTGGCCGCGCTGGAAGCAATGCGGATATCCCCACACAAAGCCAGCTCCAAACCACTGCCTACAGTCATACCATTGACTGCCATGATTACGGGCTTGATAAAGCGATCCCAACGGGTGTTTATCCCCTGATAGCGATAGAGATCCCGTGAGATAAAATGAGAATTAAGCTGAGCTAAAAGGGCAAGGTCTGCACCTGCACAGAAAAATTTATCTCCTGCTCCCGTGAAGATAACTACTCGAACAGAATCATCGTAGTGCAGGTCTTCCTGAATGCGCTCTATCTCTTGATAAGTGTCCAAGGTCCAGGAATTTCCCTTATTTGGACGATTTAAGGTAACGATTGCAACGGCACCCTTTTTTTCCACCAAAAAATCATTATAAGTACTCATAAATTAACCCCTTACATTTATTTTTATCTTTGATAAATTTATTCTAAAGACTAAGTAAACCCATTCTTGCTTCTTAACCTTTTTCTCTACATCCAATAGGGAATTATTCGCTGATAATCTCTTTATCAGTGAAACAGAGTACCTGTCCCCCTGTTTCACCCCAGCTTATGTGCGGCATTATAGGCGGCTTGCACTGCATCCATTACTTTGGCAGGCTTATTGACATCTCCGATCTGGTACAAAGTCACATGGTCGGGGAGTTTATCTTTTAAGGCTTTTGTCAGTGCTTGATTGGATACTGAGCCGATGGCCGCAACAACCGTATCGCCGGGTACCAAACTTTCTCCTTCCGGACCCTCTACCAGGACTCCATCGGCACGTACTTCTTTCACCACCGTATTTGTTAGAACCTTAACATTATGCCGTTTAAGATCGGCCAACATTGACCAGCGGGTACTTGAGCCTAAATCTCGTCCCACATGTTTAGCCATTTCAATCAGGGTAACCCGGTTTCTACCCTGGAAAAGGAGTTTTGCTAGGGTTTCGGGGCTTTCCGCCTGATTGACGATTAGGAAGCGTAGGGTTTCCGCGTCAAGGGTTCCTTGATCAGCCAGATAGAGGGCCGTTTCTACACCCACGGACCCGCCACCTATGATCACCACGTTGTTACCGGTCTTTTTGCGGTCGAGAACATCCCAAGCTTGGATAACCGGGGCACCTTGCTCCACTGGGAAGGGGGGATCCATGGGCAGGGCACCGGTGGCGATAACAAGATCCGTAAAGCCCTCCTTCTCTATGCCCTCCAGGACTTTTTCCGGGGTGGCCTCCTGATTGGTGTAGATCATAACTCCCTGCGCCTCACAGATCCTAACCAAGTACTCTGTAAAGCGATTGAAGTCCCGGCGACCGGTTGGTGCGGCAGCAAGGTTAAGCTGCCCTCCAAGGCGGTCGGATTTTTCCCATACTGCCACCTCATGGCCTTGGAGACTGGCCACCCGAGCAAATTCCAGACCGGCAGGGCCGGCCCCCACCACGAGAATCCGTCTGGGGGCGGCATGCCCATCCCCGAGACCACTGCCAATAGCCGAATTCTGCTTATGGCCGGGCTTAAGTTCCGCCTCCCGTCCCGCCTCGGCATTTACCAGACATTTAACCGGTTTTCCCCGGAATATATGATCCAGACAGCCTTGGTTACAGGCTACACAGGGACGGATAGGATAGGGGTCTTTACCCTCAATTTTTATCGGCAGGAACGGGTCGGCAATGAGGGGACGGGCAAATCCTACCAGGTCGGCATCCCCCGTAGAAAGGATATCCCGGGCCAATTCGGGACCGGTTATGCGATTGGAGGCAAAAACCGGGACAGAAACGGCTTGCTTAATTCCGCGGACCAGATAACGGAAAGCGCCGGGGGGGACATTCATAGTAATCTGGGGAACCGTGGTTTCATGCCACCCTCCGGTTACATTGATGGCATCCACTCCGGCATCAGTCAGTGCTTTAGCAAACATTTGAGCCTCAACATTGGTGTGCCCCCCGGGGATAAAATCATTACCGGCAATCCGGGCGATCAAAGGAAAATCCGGTCCTACTGCTTTACGGATCGCGGCGATTACTTCTAAAGCAAAGCGCATCCGATTGGCAAGATTACCACCGTATTCATCCGTTCTTTTGTTGGTTACCGGCGAAAGAAACTCCGAGATCAGGTATCCTGTCCCCGCCAAAATTTCTACCCCGTCAAAACCTGCCTCTTGGGTACGGGCCGCGGCTTGGGCAAACTTTTCGACCAAGTCTTTGATTTCCCCGACGGTCAGCTCGTGGGGGACTTCTTTGGTTAATTTTGAAGGGATGGCCGACGGAGCAACAGGTTGATTTCCGGTTAATAGGGAGGAGGCATAGTTGCCGGCTTGATAAAGCTGGGCCATGACCTTAGCGCCCTCTGCGTGGATGGACTCCGCTAATTTTTGCAGTCCGGGGATAAAGCAGTCATCATCTAACTGAATCATTCCTAAAGTATTCCCCACCTGATCAATTCCGCACCCACCAACGATAATTAGGCCTACACCTCCCCGAGCCCGCAAACGATAGAACTCGACGAGTTGATCGGTGACTTCCCCGTTAGGACAATAGCCCAGATGCATAGCCGGCATTACTATGCGATTTTTCAGTTCTAACTTGCCGATCCGGATAGGTAAAAAAAGAGGATCCGTATTTGACATAAATTGCACCTCCAAAAATGAATGACCATTCATTAGCCAAAGCATACCACGAAAATCAATTTTGGGAAACAATTTATTTTGAATAATCAGACGATTAAATAAATATGAAATATTCTAGAAAAACTATTCCGTTTTGTCCTGCGATCTGATATTATATATTAAAAATGAATGAGTATTCATTCAGGAGGAATCAGAAAGGGGAAACGAGATGAACATATTGGTTTGTTTGAAACAAACATTTGACACCGAGGCCAAGATCGCCATCGATTCACAGGGTCAAATCGACTCGATCGGAGTAAACCTCATCATGAATCCCTATGATGAATTTGCTGTGGAAGAGGGAATCAGGCTTAAAGAAAAATTTGGCGGGGAAGTGACTGTACTAAGTATGGGGGGGCCAAAAGTCAGTGAGGTTCTGCGGACGGCCCTAGCTATGGGAGCGGATAAAGCAGTAGCGATTCAGGATCCCGCTTTAGAGGGCAGTGATGAATATGTAACTGCCGGTGTTCTGGCAAAAGCTGTTCAAAACATTCCCTTCGATATTATCCTTTCCGGACGAATTGCCATTGACGATGGTTCGAGTCAAGTCACAACCCGTTTGGCTGAGCTATTAGGAATTCCTTCGGTTACAACTGCCACAGAGTTGAAAATTGAGGGAATGACTGCTACTGTTACCCGCGATATCGATGGGGGCAGCGAAGTTATCGAAGTGGCACTTCCGGCAGTGATCACAGCCCAAAAAGGATTAAACGAACCACGCTATCCGTCGGTGGCCGGGATTATGAAAGCCAAGAAAAAGGAATTGAAAACCCTTACTCTTGCTGATTTAGGAGTATCACCAGCGGAAGCAGGGACTCAAGGAGCTAAGATGAAAGTCGTCACCATCAGCTTACCTCCTGCCCGGCAAGCCGGGCGATTAATTCAAGGTGAGCCGGCCGAAGCCGTTGCGGAACTGGTTAATGCTCTGATGAATGAGGCAAAAGTAATCTAAGTTAATCAAAAACTATTTAGTGAGAAATAGTGAAGAATCTTTTTCTAAAGCAGATACAAATGAAAATATACAAGAGAGGATTGAGAAAGGATGCCCAAGGGAATTTTAGTTGTACTTGAACAGTATAACGG
>NZ_CEVWNY010000162.1:0-5046 GCF_982384815.1 Desulfitobacterium sp.
CTTTGCGAAACTGTTTTAGAATAAGCCCCATAATGGAGACTACTAAGGCGATCCCTACAATCTGCCATATTTCCACATCCAGACCTCCCTAATAGATCTGAAATACGCTGCGCACAAGGTTAAAGAGGTCGGCCACAGCCTGAACGACAATATAAAGCACCACAACCACCCCTGCCAAAACGGTTAATTGAGCGATATCTTTACGATTGGCCTGCTCAAGGACCATAACGAGAACTCCCACAAGAAGCCCGATTCCGGCAATTTTCATCACCATGTAAAAATCCATACTCCCCACCTCATTACTGCTAAATTAAGAAAAGAACTCCGGCGATTCCCCCCAAGAATCCAAGATACGACCACATCTTGGCTTGCTTCTCAGACCATTGGGTTGCATGTTCCTTAATAAGGGCGACTTGCTGTTTCACCAGTTCGATTTGCTTATGCTGTTCCTGTCGATCAGAGCGTCCCAGGCCTTTACCGATATCTTTGATCACCTGCCAATCCTCATTCTTTAAACAAAAGTTCTTCATTTGGTTGGAGATGGTGGTATTCCATGCATAATGTGCCCCTTCACCCTTTTGCAGACGCTCGGCTAGCTCGGCAAAAAAGCCTGACCAGGCCCCCTCAGTTCTTTCACTTAATATGGAAAAGGCCTCCGGTAGGGGGGTGCTGCCCCAAAAAATCTCCGTATCAAGCAGGGTCAGGGCCGTTAAGCACTCCCTTAACTCCACCGGTCGCTTGCGAATTCTTGCTGCCCAGTAGAGCCCCAAACCGCCGCAGCCCAGAATCATTAAAACCGCTCCAGCCCAAATCACTTCCGATCCCCCCTTATTTACCTACATGGGCAATACCTTGCACTTCATTTAACGAGATAATTTTTTCTATGGTTCCGGGGCCCCGGCGGCGGCTTATTACCACTACCCGCTCAAAGACCCCGAATTCGAACAATGGTCTTAAGGTAGGCCTTCGTAATGCTTCCTCAAGATCTGAAGCATGAGCGGTGCTCAGAATCTTGACCCCGGTGCGCAGGGCATCCAGGACGGCCTCCGCATCTTCGGGATGACCTAACTCATCTACGGCGATCACCTGAGGAGACATGGAACGGACCAACATACTAATTCCCATCCGCTTAGGACAACCATCCAAAACATCAGTGCGCCACCCTAGGTTATAGGCGGGTACTCCCTGCCACATACCGGCCAGTTCCCGTCGCTCATCCACTACCCCAACCGTCTGTCCCCGGATATTGGGATTAGAACTACCATCGCTTAGCCTTCGGATCAAGTCCCTTAATAAAGTGGTTTTGCCGGCTCGGGGAGGGGAAATTATTAAAGTATGATAGAGGGAGCCGTCTTTGCGTAAAAGTTTCGGTAAAATCAGTTCGGCCCTTCCCTCTATGGCCTTGGCAAGTCGGATATTGAGCGCCGATATATGTTTTAAAGTTTGCAATTCTCCGTTTTTTAAGATAGCTTCACCGGTAATGCCTACCCGATGGCCCCCCGGCAAAGTGATAAAGCCCTGCTTCATTTCCTCTTCCGCCGCGTAAAGTGAACTCTGGGTCATTCGTTCCAGGGTCTGAAAGATATCCTCCCTTTGGATCGGATACCCTAGCTCAGGGGCCACAACCCTTCCTTGATTATCAATAAAAAACTCCTTATGACTTCCTAAAAGCAGTAAGGGCTTGCCGATGCGCAGGCGAATTTCCTCGATATCCGTAAAGGAAATATCTCTAATTCGTAAAAAAATTTGCACAAGCTGTTCACCAAACCAGTGCATAAGGTCTGCTTGGGGCCCCTGTAAAGGCACCTCAACCGCTCCTTGCCTAGCTGCTGCCTTTTCCGGAACTTTTCCCGGTTCTTTTTCCGCTACTGTCTTTGGCCTATTTTCGGGATGTAAAGTATAACGAAGCGACACAGCATCATCCCCCTTTGATAAAAGGTATGTCCGAAAATCAAGTTTTAGACATGCTTATGATCAAAAAAGATCCTTCGCAAAACTACATCTGCCTTTCCTTTACCGGGCGGCGGCGAAGTATCATGACCCGATAAACAAAAACAAAAAGAGATTCGGTTTACCTTCTATAGGCAAAGCGAATCTCTATAACTGCCAAGTTCCCCTATAACTGCAAAAGAACGGGTAAAATCATGGGCCTTCTCCGGGTTCTATCCCAAAGGTATTGACTTAAGGATTCATAAATAGCACCCCGCAGAACTCCCCATTCCCAGCGTTCTTTACTGATCTGTGCTTCGATGCTGGCGGCTACCACCTTTTTTGCGCCTTCTACTAACTCTTCGGCCTCTTTCATAAAGGTAAAGCCCCGGGAAATAATATCCGGTCCGGAAACTAAAGTGGTTGGCGATCCTTTGCTCAGGGCCGCCACGACTACCATCACCCCATCTTGGGAGAGCTGTTGACGGTCCCTTAAGACAATCTGACCCACATCCCCGATTCCTAACCCATCGACGAAGACACTTCCGGACTCCACACGCTCCGCCAGCTCCATTTTATCTCTATCGAGGAGAACCCTGGTACCGATCTGAGTTACGGCAATCTTTTGGTCATCATAGCCCATCAGATTAGCGATTTTGCGAAAAGCAGCCTGATGCCTAACCTCCCCATGATGGGGAATTAAGAATTTGGGACTGGTTAAACGGATGATTAATTTTATCTCCTCCTGGTTGGCGTGACCTGAGACATGGACCAGTCCCATATCCTTTGTTATTACATCAGCACCGATTTGGAAAAGGTGATTGATGGTTCTCCCGATTAACTTCTCATTCCCCGGTACCGGAGTTGCAGAAATAACTACCGTATCACCGGCGGAAACATTCACCATCCGATGACTTCCCGTAGCCATCCGCGTTAAGGCTGCTAAGGGTTCTCCCTGACTGCCGGTGGTTAAAACTAGTAATCGTGAAGGAGAAATCTCATTTACCGCACTTGTCTCAATCAGCATATCCGGATCCGGAAGGTATAAATACCCTAATTCCCGTGCGGTAGCAACTACCTCCTCCATACTCCTCCCAACCACACAGACTTTTCGCTTGAGAATAGCAGCCGCTTCTATAGCCTGCTGAATCCGATGGACATTGGAGGCGAAGGTCGCCATGATAATCTTGCCCTCCGCCTTGGAAAAAGCGTCCATCAAAGTCTTGCCTACAACTCTTTCCGAGATGGTGGTTCCGCTTCGTTCAGCATTAGTGGAATCGCAGATTAGGGCAAGTACACCTTCTCGACCCCAGGCTGCCAGTTTTCCTAAATCAATATCTTGTCCATCAATAGGGGTATAATCCACCTTGAAGTCCCCGGTGTAAATAACCCTTCCTGCCGGCGTTAAGATACCGTAGCCCACCGCATCGGGTATACTATGGGTCACCCGGAAGGCTTCTACCTGCAGATCTCCCGCTTGTACCGGTTCGCCGGGATTAATAACTCTAAGTAAATTCTCCGGATATCCTCCCCTGTCCCTGAGCTTGGCACGGACTAATCCCATCGTCAGCTTTGTCCCATAGACGGGAACATTTAATTTTGGCAGGATAAAAGGCAGTCCGCCGATATGATCTTCATGCCCGTGAGTAATGAAAATACCATGGATTTTATCTTTACGTTTTTCCAGATAAGTGATGTCGGGGATGACAAGATCAATCCCTAATTGTTCATCATCAGGAAACTTGACCCCACCGTCAATGACGATAATCGAGTCACCATATTCGAAAACCAAAAGATTTTTGCCAATCTCACCGGTGCCTCCTAAGGGAATCACGCTTAGCTTCATAAATAAAAAACCTCCTCTGATAAACCTTTCTAAGCAAAGGTTTCCCATAAGGAGGTATTATGATGCGAATTGCCCATTGCTAACCGCCACTAAATCTTTTGCTTCTTAAGTGTGATAAGTGGCGCTAAGCCCCGGACATAGGAAGCTAGCTTGCTTTGCAAGCTTTAGCTGACTCGTCCACGGAGTGGGAAAGTCAACTAAACTTCAGATGGAGTCAAAACTCCATCTAAAGTAAGTTTCCTTTATGCCCGTTGGACATAGTTGCCGGTGCGGGTATCAATGATGAGCTGTTCGCCCTCGTTTACAAAGAATGGAACTTGAACAATAGCACCGGTTTCCAAAGTAGCCGGTTTGGAACCGCCGGTTGCGGTATCTCCCCGCACACCCGGCTCAGTGTGAGCTACCGTAAGAACGACTGTATTGGGTAGATCAACGCCGATTACGGTACCATTGAAGAAAAGCACACCCAAATTCATGTTTTCTTTTAAATATTTTACCCCGTCGCCGATTTGAGCTTCATTGAGGGTGGTTTGCTCATAGGTTTCATTATCCATTACCGCAAAGAGATCCCCGTCTTTATAGAGATATTGCATCTCACGGCGCTCTACATGAGCTTTGGGTACTTTTTCACCGGCATTAAACTTCCGCTCAATTACGCCACCGGTCTTGACATTCTTTAACTTAGTTCTAACGAAAGCTGCACCTTTACCAGGTTTAACATGCTGGAACTCGATAATTGTATACACGTCATTATCCACTTCAATTGTAACACCGGTTTTAAACTCATTGGATGAAATCATAATTATCCTCCTAAAATTAATTCATTTATTAATTAGCTTGTCCCACTCGAAACAAATTTACTTCGATTAGACAAAAACTTTAACTAGTAAATAAGTTTGAGTAACCTTATCAATATTAGGCGGTGGATACCTAGGTTTGCATAATTAGCGAGTAAGCCTTCTATATAATGAACCACCAAAGCCTATTGTGTCAAGACCTCAAGTGCATAACTCATGGCTAAAATATAGCTTTTTTTTCCTAGACCGGAGATTTGCCCGCGACATACCGGGGCAATCACAGAGGTTTTGCGGAATTCCTCCCGAGCATGAATATTGGATAAATGAACTTCAACGGTCGGCACTTGAACACTGCTGATAGCATCACGAATAGCATAGCTGTAATGAGTCCAAGCTGCGGGATTAATGATCAAAAAATCTTCCGTCCCCATGCTATGTATCCACTGAATCAGTTCACCTTCAAAGTTTGTTTGC
>NZ_CEVWNY010000163.1:0-4983 GCF_982384815.1 Desulfitobacterium sp.
TCAGGCGATGACTGCCTGGGAAGAATCAAGCGATGATCCGAGAATCAGAGAAGCCTACTTTGATAGGCGCAAGGCCGTGCTGGATGAGAAAGCAGCTATCAGGGAGGCTGAACTTCGGTTGAGAGAAGCACTTGAAAAAGGTATGGCCGAAGGCAGGGTGAAAGGTAGAGTAGAAGGAAAAGCGGAAGGTAGAGTAGAGGGTAATGCAGAAGCAAAAGCTGAAGTAGCAAAGAAACTTTTAGAGCTAGGCTTTGAAATAACCAAAGTCGTCGAAGCTACAGGTTTGTCGGAAAAGGAAATAGAGGAATTAAGAGATTAGTTTTAGAGGCAAATATATCTGAGTATCGGGATAATAAAGCAGCGGAAACCCTTGCCTTAATGGCCAGGGCATCCGCTGCTTTTTGTACTCAATCACTGCATATACATTTGATATTCTTCGGCACTAATTCCGGGATGGAGGCTCATGCCTAGAGCCCCGGCGATAATACGGGCAGTGGTTTGGATTAGAGAATCGATTTCTTTGGGAGTGACCATTAAATTATTGTGGTAAGGTGATAAGGCTTTTTCAAGAACTTGCTCAAAGGCTTTGGGACTGAATTCCTTATAAAGCCGGAAGAGCGAGGGGCTGGTTTTTAATTCGTCCAAAAGGGACTCTAAGCAATTATTGGCAATAATTGCGGCATTCATCACCGTTGGCAGGCCGATAGCAATCACTCGGCAGCCCAAAGTTTCTTTGTTAATTCCTGCCCGCCGATTACCTACGCCGGAACCGGGGGAAATGCCCGTATCCGAAATTTGAATGCTGGTCCCGATTCGCTCAAGAGATCCTGCCGCTAGGGCGTCGATGGCGATAACCAAATCAGGCTTGACATGTTCAACAATCCCGCGAATGATTTCCGCCGTTTCGATACCGGTTATTCCCAGAACACCGGGGGCGATGGCGCTGACCTTGCGCAGCTTGCCGTTTAGCTCTACCGGAGTGTAGTTAAAGAGATGACGGGTGACCAGACTTTTTTCAATTACTTGCGGTCCAAGAGCATCGGGAGTGGCATTCCAGTTACCAAGTCCAACCAGAAGGATACCGGCGTCTTCCGGTAGGTTCATTAAATCAATTAGTTTATTCGCTAACAGTTTGGTGATGTCCTGCTGGATTAAATAGTTATTATCATGAACTTCGGGTACATCAATTGTTATGTAGGTACCTTGGGGGCGCCCCATCTCCTGGACCCCTTGCTCATTCAGAATCTTAATCGTTGTCACTGTAGCATGTTCTAAATTTTCTTTCTCCATGCTGACACCGGGAATCTCTGTTTGAGCATCACCACGCAATAACTCGTGGGCTTCAACAGCCATATCGATATTCAGATTAAATGCCCGCAAAAGTTCGGCTTTTTTCAAGGGTACCCCTCCTTAACTATCTACTCAGGAAAAAGATTTCACGCATATGCTCAGGAGGACACGACATTTGGACTTTGTCATACCGAGCGTTTAGCAAAGTATCTTGACCTCATATCACCGTTTGTTATTATCTATAGGAATTGCATAATAGCTAATTGTAGAAAAAAATCACTGGCCCTCGCGACCAGTGACCAAGAGGAGAAACGAAAGGAAGAACTGGATGGGGGAAAGGTCTCGAACTTGTTCATCGATGACCAATTTTAGTATTTGCCGCAAAAATGCTTTTATGCAAGTTTTTTAGGGAGAATTTTAGAAGATTGTGGTATACTTATGCTGAAGTGAAGTAATTATTTTTAGTAAAAAAGCTCACTCGATCGGAGTGAAATTATATGCGCATTATTGCCGGAGAATATGGTGGGCGGCGTCTAAAGGCTGTACCGGGAATTAACACCCGCCCTACCGCAGATAAGATCAAAGGGGCAATTTTCAATGTGCTAAAGGACAAAGTTGAGGGGGCACGAGTGCTGGACTTATTTTCCGGCACTGGAAATTTGGCCTTGGAAGCAGTATCCCGCGGGGCTAAGGAAGCCGTACTTATTGAAAAGAACAGGATTGCCCAGCAAGTTATCCGCGAAAATCTTGAACATTTGGGGGTTAAAAATGCCAAGCTCATAACTATGGATGCCTTTGAGTATCTTGGACGATTTAGAGACGAAATATTTGACTTAATTTTTATTGACCCGCCCTATCACCAGGGTTTAGCTGAAAAGGCTCTGCAATATTTAGCTGATCCCTGTCGGCTTACCGATTCCGGGGTTCTTATCGTAGAAACGGCAAAAGATGAAGAACTTTTGGAGTTCTCCTCTTTTGAGATCAGAAAGACAGTGGAATATGGGGACACGAAGATCCGGTATTTGCAACGAAGGGATTGAACGAGACATCCTTCAGTGATCGAAGAATGGAGTGGATAATATTGGAAAGTGATGTATTAGCATTATTAGATGAATTAGAAGAAATTGTGGATAGAGGAACCAAGATCCCTATGACTGGAAAGGTTCTAGTGGATGATAACGTTGTATTTGATTTAATAGATCGTTTAAGGGCTGCTTTGCCAGAGGAACTTCAGAATGCAAAATGGGTATTGACAGAAAGACAAAAGATTTTGGACGAGGCCCGTACAGAGGCAGACCGCTTAATGGAACGGGGTAAATCTTATATCGAAAAAATGGCAGAGGAAAGCGAAGTTGTTAAACAAGCTCAAGGCTATGCGGAAGATATTGCCCGCCAAGCTCAGGCTTATGCTAAAGAGGTCAAGCTGGGAGCCATTCAGTACACAGATGAAATGCTCCTTCAAGTAGAACAAAATGTAGCGGAGACCCTTCAGGCTGTACGCCGCAATCGGGAGGAACTTCGTAATCTTGCTAAACGGGACCCAAGAGATAAGTCTAGTGATAAAACAAGTGATAAGACGAGTGAAATAAAAGGATAAGGGATTCCTCTGCGGTATCCCTTACCCCTCTTTTTAATTAGGAATGCACTATTTTACACAAGAAACATATTTTAGATTAGGCGGCGACCTACCCATCGGAATACCCAGATCACCAAACTTAATACAAAGAAAATAAGCATTATGCTACAGAAGATCTTAGAACTTAACTGCCAGGTTTCCATAAATCCGAAGGGGCCGGGAGCAAGGTTTAGGTCAAATACGGGGATATTCATTAGATTTAAGAATATTCGGCTTAAGGTTAAGGCCAAACCGGCTTGGAGTACTCTACCGATTACAAAGGGCATAAAACGCAAATCCGTGGTGCTGGTAAAGCTGGCTACCTGAGCGAAGACGGAAAGCCCACTCCAACCCAATAAGGCAGCTAGTATACCTATTTGCAGCCGGAGTCCGGAAAAAGTGTCGATGGCTGTGCGGCAGCCCAAGGTGGTCTCAATGAGTCCATTAATGAGAGCCGTGACTGCTTTGGAAGTTATTAAGCCGCCGGTGAGCGAATGCAATAAGGCACCGATTAAATTGGTTAAATGAAATGATTCGAGTAGTTTTACTAACACTGCAAAAAAGACGATGAAGCCTCCTACTAACAAAATGGTATTAATACTATGACGAACAGCATCACCAAGAATTTGGCCAAAAGGACGAGAATCCTCCTGTTGGGCTTTTAGCAATTCTTGGAATGCACTTTTAAAGGAGGGTAAGTTGGTAGAATGCTTTTCGTTTTTATCAGCCCGATAAAAGCGAAAGAGAACTCCCACTAACAGATTGCTTAGATAAACGGATCCGGCTAAAACAATCCCTAACTCAGGTCTTAAAAGCATACTTGAAGCAACCGCACCAAACATAAAACCGGGGCTGGGATTGCAGGTAAAAGCGAGAAGACGCTCCCCTTCTTCACGAGTCAGAACCTTTTGCCGGCGGAGCTTGGTTGTGAGGACTGCTCCAATGGGGATTCCGGAGGTAAGGCTCATAGCTATAACAAAGGAAGCCTGGCCCGGTAAACGAAAAAGCGGGCGCATTAAAGGCTCAAGCAGCACCCCCATAAAATGGACAAAGCCGGAGGAAAGGAGTAGTTCGGAAAGAATAAAAAACGGTAACAGTGCCGGCAACACATAATGCCACCATAAAGAAAGACCATCGGCAGCTGATTTAACAACATCTTGTGGATAATAAAACATAGCTAGGCCAAGAATAACCAAGGGAATCACGCGAGCTACTGAAGTCATATCTTACCCGCCCTTCTACAAATTTATAAGGAAAAAGAAAGTCGGCTAGAAGAGTTTATTCATTGGGAAGCTAAATATGAGGGGCAAATTAGTAAAGAAAATATTAGGACAAAGTCAGCCAATTTAAGCAGAACAATGGATAAAGTCGAAAATTTCTGAACTTAACCGTATTTGCTCTTGATATCTTGAAATGACGTGAATTTATGTTAAACTAAGTAAAGTGTTTCGTGTGGAGAGACAAAAAGATAATTCACACGAATTTTATGTTTCGGTAAAGTAAGAGAACTCATTTTTGGGCACAATGAATGAGTAACAGAAAGAAAAAGAGAAACGAAAGAAAATGGGTGGAAAAGAAAAATAGGGGGTAATAAGTGGTGAAGATTCTTGTTATTAACTGTGGGAGTTCCTCGCTGAAATATCAATTATTAGATATGGATACCCAAGCTCCTATAGCAAAAGGACTTGTGGAACGGATCGGCCTTCCCGGAGCGGTGCTTACCCATCGCCCAGCGGATGGTGAAAAGGAAATTATTACGGCGGAAATACCTGATCACACAGTAGCTATTCAACTGGTTCTAGATGCCTTGGTGAATCCCGAATATGGTGTAGTTAAGAGTCTCGAGGAAATTGGTTCCGTGGGTCACCGGGTAGTCCATGGGGGCGAGAAATTTGCCAGTTCGGTATTGATTAACGATGAGGTAATGCAAGCAATCGAGGAGTGCATTGAGTTAGCACCTCTCCACAATCCCCCCAACATTGCTGGAATTGAAGCTTGTCAAAAATTAATGCCCGGGGTTCCGCAAGTGGCAGTTTTTGATACTGCCTTTCACCAAACTATGCCCCCCCATGCTTACC
>NZ_CEVWNY010000164.1:0-4810 GCF_982384815.1 Desulfitobacterium sp.
AAATCTTTCAAGCGCCGACCGTTGCCGATCAGGGGGAAATTAGCGCAAGAGTTAAGGGCGATTATACCCTGATGCTTCTGCAATGTATTTTTGGAACGCTTGCATTGCTGCTGCCTAGTTTTATCGCAAAGCGGTTTAAAATTGTCATACCATCGGGTATGATTGTCGCTTATGCGGTATTCCTCTATTGTGCCATTTTTTTAGGAGAGGTGCGCTCCTTTTACTATAAAGTACCGCATTGGGATACGATTTTACATACATTCAGCGGAGCCATGTTAGGCGCATTGGGTCTGACGCTTATCAATTTCTTAAATAAGACTGACAGAATTCCACTTTATCTTTCACCTTTGTTCGTGGCTATTTTTACTTTTTGCTTTGCAGCGGCATTAGGTGTTGTTTGGGAGATCTACGAGTTTACAATAGATAGCTTATTTTTAACCAACATGCAAAAATACGCACTTGAAAATGGAACTCAGCTCATAGGACAGGCCGCTCTTGCGGACACAATGAAGGACTTGATTGTAGACTGCATAGGTGCGCTTGCGTTTTCAGTTTTCGGGTACGTATCTCTTAAAAGTAAAAAAGGCTGGCTGGAGCGGCTGCAATAAATTAAATACTTGCAAAATACGATGGCCTTCTTCCAATTCTCCGGATATAAAAACCCCTTCAATCTCTTTGTTGACAGCCGGCAAAAACTTTTTCGGCGATAATGCACACGGTTTCCACCTGCGATTCAACTTGAACTGTTAATGTAACTGTATTGGGCTCACAGTTAATTTGTGTTTCCAAAACTATAGCGGTATTTGTGATTGTACCTACCTCGGTCGGAATAACAATGACTTCAATTGAAACCTGCTAACCTACATTGAGGTCGCCGATGTTGCGGGTTATATTATTACCGGACCTACTACAATGCCCTTTACCGGGAGTAGAAGAGATAAAGGTTACACCAGCCGGTAATGTATCCGTTATGATAACATCGGTGGTATCGTTTGATTTAAAATGTTTTCAAGGGTAGAATTATTCGTATAAATAGTATTGCCGAGGAGGAATTTGTTATGGCCACTTTTCAGGATTTTATGAAATTAGATATTAGAGTCGGGGAAGTAATGCAAGTGGAGTTTTTTGAAAAAGCGAAAAAACCCGCCTATAAATTATGGGTTGATTTTGGCGATGAAATTGGCATAAAGAAATCAAGTGCCCAGCTTACTGAATGCTATAAAAAGGAGGAACTTATAGGCAGGCAAGTTTTGGGAGTGGTAAACTTTCCGCCAAGACAAGTTGCAGACTTTATGTCGGAGGTATTAGTATTAGGAACCTATTCTGCACAAGGTGTAGTATTAATTCAACCAGAACAGCATGTTCAAAAAGGTGACAAATTAGGTTAATACCTTTTATCGGGAGTTGATTATCCAGCCTTGGCGGATTATTTATAAGATTGAAGAAAACAAGGCTCAGGGTTCTTGCCGTAATCGACGGCAGAAGAAATAGGGAAGACACTTTATTTTACCAATTTATACCATAATCTAAGTTAAACATAACCTAATGACTCATTTGAAGAACGTCGGCAGATAGGCCCGGCGTTTTTTTAATTTGAAAAGCTATCAATGAAAATAATCGTTCCGTTCTTTTTCCGGAAAATAAATATGGCCTAGCAACCACTATTAGCTAGCCGGAAAGTATAATTTGTGGACGCATAATGCAACTAAGGCAGTCGCCTTCGGCTAAATACAATAAGTGCGAAGCAGTGCTTTCATGGCGCCGGCCAAGTTTTGTTTAAAAAATGCAAATGATGTAGAATTCCTCTCCTAAATGGTTAGAATTACCATAAGGGAGTTGGCGATTGATGCAAATGCCGTAATTGAATCGCACTTGCCGTCAATAATCCTGATCGATAAAACAGACATGAAAGAAGTGACAAAGGATTGAAAGGTAAAATCACCATAGGAATACCCAGGGCCTTTTTATACTTTAAATATCAATACCTATGGCAAAGTTTTTTTGCGGAATTAAATTGCCAAGTCATTTTAAGCCCGGAAACCAATAAGAAAATCCTGAAAGACGGCATTGATTCTTCTATCGACGAAAGCTGCCTTTCCGCCAAAATTTACATGGGCCATCTTGCTTACCTGAGAGGAAAAGCAGACTTTATCTTAGTTCCCCGGATCGTCGGCTTTGGCGAAAATGAAGAAGTATGCACCAAATTCAATGCTCTCTATGATATCGTCAAAAATACCTTTAAAGATGTCAACCTGCTCAGCTACAACGTCGATATGGCCAATCAAGAAAGCGAATTCAAAGGGTTTATGAGGATGGGCAGGGAACTGGGCAAGAGCCCTGTTCAGGTACTAAGAGCCTATCTTAAAGCGAAAGCAATCCAAAAGAAGAAGGAACAGCGGTTGGCTGCAGAGCAGGAGAGCCTGATCCGGACAAGAGACAAGCTGAAGATCCTGATTATTGCCCATGATTACAACACCTACGATAAGGCGGTGGGTTATCCTATCATCAAGTACCTGGAAAGCTTAGATATTATACCGATTTATGCCGATGTCGCCGATAAAAAGAAAACCTCCCAAAAGTCAAGGCTCATCTCAGAAACCCTCTATTGGACTTTCAACAAAGAACTCATCGGCGCAATTCATCATTATCAGCAGGAAATAGATGGGATCATCTTCATTTCCACCTTCCCCTGCGGGCCCGATTCTCTGGTCAATGAATTATGCCTGAGGAAAATAAAAGGTGTTCCCATGGCCAATCTCATCGTGGATGAACTCCAGGGAGAAGCGGGCTTGCAGACCAGAATTGAAAGCTTTGTCGATATCATCAGGGAAAGAAAAAAAGCCGGGAGGAAAGCGCAAATTGGCTAACCAGGAAAAGATCATGAGTTTTCCTCATATGGGAAATTATCATATCGCCATCGAATTTCTGATCAAGCATGTCTTAGAAAATATTCGGGTTTTAACCCCGCCCCCTATTACCAAAAAAACCTTGGAACTGGGCGCAAAGTACAGCCCGGACTTTGTGTGTGTGCCCTTTAAATATAATCTGGGCAACTATCTTGAAGCCCTGGAACAAGGCGCGAATATCCTGGTCCAGTCCGGGGGCGGCTGCCGGTTCGGGTATTATGGGGAAATTCAGGAACAGATCTTAAGAGACCTGGGTTATGATTTTGAGTTCATCAGCATCATCGACAACCAAAATGTCAATCCCCTGGCCTTTTTTAACCGCTTTAAGCGTCTGAATCCCCAACTATCTTTTGTCCGCTTCGCCTACTACTTTCAGCTGGTCTTTAAAATGATCGAGGCTATGGACTCCATTGATGACATTATCCGGGCCAACATTGGCTTCGAGGTCCGGGAGGGAAGCTTTGAGCTGCTGCAAAAGGAATTTCTCAAGGAGCTTCCAGCTGTGGATGGCTTCCGGAGTCTGAACAAGATCTATCGAAAATACGATGAGCTATTCCGTCGGCTGAAGGTCAATAAACCGAAGAATCCCCTTAGGGTAGGAATCGTGGGAGAGCTCTACACCCTTATGGAGCCTTTCAGCAGCTGTTTTATCGAAAAGGAACTGGCGAAAAAAGGCATCCAGGTCACCCGGTTTATCACCGTATCTTACTTGCTGCGCCATCATCCTAAATCCAGTGATTTGGTGAAGTGGGCCGGGAAATATCTGGAGTATGAGATCGGCGCCGATGGTACAGATAGTGTGGCCCGGGCGAGAATGCTGGCCGAGGCCGGATATGACGGGGTCATTCACATCAAACCTTTTGGCTGCACCCCGGAAGTCAATTCCATGCCCATGATCCAGAATATCAGCAGTGATTATAAGATGCCGGTCCTGTATTTCAGTTTCGATGCCCAGACCTCGGAGACCGGTGTGCTGACGAGACTGGAAGCGTTCCATGACATGCTTATGATGAGAAGGGAAAAAGAACAATGGCAAAATGTTATTTAGGAGTGGACAGCGGCTCCATTTCTACCAAAGGTGTCATCATTGATCAGAACAACAAGATATTGGCTGAGAAATACTTATGGACGGAAGGGAACCCGGTGGACGCCGTTAAGGCGGTAATTGCCGACCTCACAGCTCAGATTGACGGTATTAATTGTATTAAAGATACTGACGGCAATGATGATATCAGCGGTAATGGCGGCAACGACAATCGTGTCAGTCAGGATATTCAGGTGAAGGCCGTGGGCACCACCGGTTCGGCCCGGCGCTTGATCGGCGCTCTCCTCAATGCCCAGGTGGTCAAAAATGAAATCACGGCCCATGCCGTGGGAACCCTGTCGGTGTACCCTGATGTCCGGACCATTTTTGAAATCGGCGGTCAGGATTCCAAGATTATTCTTGTCGAAGACGGTATTGTCGTCGATTATGCCATGAATACCTTATGTGCCGCCGGCACGGGTTCCTTCCTGTCATCCCAGGCCAAGCGTCTGGGGCTGGAAGTTGAAGAGTTTGGGGAAATGGCTTTGCGCTCCCAGAATCCCACCAAAATAGCGGCCCGCTGTACGGTTTTTGCTGAGTCGGATATGGTGCACAAGGCTCAGATCGGCCATAAAAAAGAGGATATTGTGGCCGGACTCTGCAAAGCGGTGGTGGCCAATTACCTGAATAACGTGGGCAAGGGCAAACACACCAAAGCCCCCATCGTCTTCCAGGGGGGCGTCAGCAAAAATGTCGGGGTGATCAAAGCCTTTGAAGAAGCAACCGGAGAAACCATCCATGTAGACCGGCACGCTCACTTAATGGGAGCCTTAGGCGCAGCCTTGCTGGCCAAAAGCTCCGGCCAGGAGCAGGATTTCAA
>NZ_CEVWNY010000165.1:0-4789 GCF_982384815.1 Desulfitobacterium sp.
TCTGTTCAGCAAATTCACACTGTGCGCATGGCAAATGGCAATAGCCAAGGCATCTGCCGTATCATCAGGTTTTGGAATTTCCGGTAACCCAAGCAAGGCCTTGACCATCTGCTGAATTTGCTTTTTGTCGGCTTTACCATAGCCTGCTACCGCCTGTTTAACTTGTAACGGCGTGTATTCATAAACGGATAAACCGGCTTGGGCGGCGGCCAGTAAAACAATTCCTCTAGCCTGTCCTACCGAGATCGCCGTGGTAGTGTTGCGATTAAAAAAAAGTTCTTCCACTGCTACATATTGGGGCTTAGTGCTCTTTATGTAGGCATCAATGTCATTATAGAGCATCAGTAACCGCTCCGACATTGGTGTATGGGCAGGGGTTCGCCAGCAGCCGTAATCGATGGGTAACAGTCGATTTCCCTTTTTTTCGATTAGACCATACCCCATAATAGCTGTCCCAGGGTCAATACCTAATATAAGCATAAACGCCTTCCTTTCTATCTCATAAAAGATTCGACAGGAAGGCGGTATATTCCTTGTCTGAGTAATGGTTAAGCACCTTAAAGTGAGTTTGGCTGCAGTTGATTATTGCCTCTAACCAGAAAAGAGCTCTGCGCCGGAATTTCGCTTGAGCTCTTAAACTACTAATCTTATCTTTAAAATCTTAATCCAAATCTTCTTCGTTAATCGAATCTGCTAGCTCAAAATTCGCATAGACCCCCTGAGAATCATCATGATCTTCGAGTAGTTCCATCATGCGAACGAGCTTCTTCGCTTGCTCAAGATCAGCTATCTCCACAGTGTTTTGCGGAACTTGATTGATTTTAGCTTCTTCAATCACAATGCCATTATCGATTAGGGCTTGCCGGACAACTTCCATCTCATCCGGTGCTGTATAGATGATAAAGCTTTCGTCGTCCTGCTGCATATCTTCTGCACCAGCCTCCAGGGCAATCAGCATTAATTCATCTTCTTCCAGTTCAAAGTCCTCTTTGAGAATAATTAACTGGCCTTTTTCCGTGAACATCCAATTGACACAGCCTGTTTCACCGAGATTTCCGCCATGCTTGGAGAAGATATGGCGTACTTCTCCGGCAGTCCGATTCCGGTTATCGGTCATGATATCAACCATTACAGCCACTCCACCGGGACCATAGCCTTCATAGCGCAGCTCTTCATAACTTTCCCCTTCACCGCCACCGATTCCCTTTTGGATAGCTCTTTGGATATTGTCATTAGGCATATTAGCCGCTTTGGCGTTTTCAACAGCTATTTTCAAACGAAAGTTATTATTCGGGTCCCCACCGCCTGCTCGTGCCGCAACAATGAGTTCCCTGCCAAGTTTCGTAAAAATTTTGCCTTTTTGGGCATCAGCCTTTGCTTTCTTATGTTTAATATTCGCCCACTTAGAATGTCCAGACACTGCGAACTCCTCCTTTGTTTAGTCCAACTTTTATTGTACCAAATTTTTTACGGCTGTAAAGCCCATTAACAGCCACTTCACTTTAAACATAGTGCATGAAAGAACTGCAAAAACATCATACTAACTAAAACAAAAATATGAAAGGGGGTTAGATTTTTGGCACCCATACCACGAAAGTTTAAAAAGCTCCTGGTGGTAAGTATTCCGGTTCTGGCTATCTTCGTTGGTGTTATAGCCTATATTTATGAATACACTTCGACGACTCAATATTGCGGGACTACTTGCCACATTATGGAGGATGCTTATGAAAGTCAGCTCCATAGTGCTCATCGCGAAACACTTGTCGGATGCAAAGACTGTCATCTTTATCACGGTCCTAATATCGCTTATTCCCTAGTCTATAAGGGATATTCCGGATTAAAAGATGTTTATAAAAATGCTTTTGACCAACCGGTTGTTATACATACAACAGAATGGAGTCAAAGTGTCATTCAAAACAATTGTCTGCGTTGCCACCAAACAGTCGTAGAGCGCATTAAAATTGCCGATGGACCACAATGCTTCGATTGCCATCGCAATACCCCCCACGGACAAGGTACCCAATCCTTTGGTATACAAACAATTTCCACACCTATTCGCAAGATTGGAGGCTCATAAATGCGTAAACTTTGGAAAAATCTTTTGCTCCTGTCCTTATTTCTAACGCTATCAGCCATTTTGGTTATCGGCTGCACATCCCAAATCACCCCCGCACCTAGAACTCAAGCCACGATCCCGGCGGGAGAACTTGACCCTGCCGTTTGGGGAAAAGTCTATCCGGATGAGTACGCCAGCTGGAATAAGCAAAAAGAGCAAACCAAAGGGAACTCAAAATACGGCGGCTCACTTCCCGAATCCCATCTTGAAAAGTACCCAATACAGAAGAAGCTTTTTGCCGGTTACCCCTTCTCAGAGGATTATAACGATGATCGCGGTCATGTCTACGCTATCGAAGATGTTACCACCACTCTCCGGGTAACAGACAAAACTATCAGCTCTTGCTGGAACTGCAAAAGTCCTCAAATTCAGGGATTAGTCGACAAAATGGGGGACACCTTCTGGTCTACTCCATTCGCGCAGTTAAAAGACCAGATCACCATTCCTATTTCCTGTGCTAACTGTCACGACCCTGAAACCATGAATCTGCGCATCACTAGTGTCACCTTGCTAAACGCTTTGAAAGAGCGGGGTATCGATCCGAATCAATTCAGCCGCCAAGAGATGCGGACGATGGTCTGTGCCCAATGCCATGTGGAGTATTTCTTTGAGCCGGAGACCAAAAGGGTTACTTATCCTTGGAAGTATGGTCTTACTGCTAATGATGCCGAAAAATATTATGAAGAGATTAAGTTTAAAGATTGGAACCACAAGGACACTCAGGCTCCTATGCTTAAAGCTCAGCATCCTGATTATGAGTTAAGCTCCACAGGTGTCCATGCCGCTAACGGCGTCGCCTGCGCTGACTGTCATATGCCCTATGTCAAGCAGGGTACTTCAAAAATTACCTCCCATCATATTCGCAGCCCATTGAATTCCATTGCCGAATCTTGTCAGACTTGCCATAGACAAAGCGAAGAGTACCTAAAGAATCAGGTCATTGGTATTCAGGATAAGGTGTTCCAGACAAGAACCGTATTGGAAAAAGCTCTTTCTGATGCCATTGATGCCATTGCCGCCGCGGATAAAAACCCCAATGCCAAAGCCGATGCTATGGATAAGGCACGGGACTTACATCGCAAAGCTCATTGGCGGTGGGACTACATTGCTGCGGAAAACAGTATGGGCTTCCATAGTCCCAATGAAGCCCTCCGTGTACTGGGTGAAGGTATAGACTTGGCTCGTCAAGCACAGCTCCAGGCAAATCTGGCCATCGGCTCAGCGGCAGGCGGTCCTGCTAATCCCAATGCCGGTGAAACTTCGGGACCGGGAACAGCTCACGAAGCTGCCGGCGGAGCCACTCCTATCCCAGACAATAAAAACAATGATCAGAAGCCTACAACAGGGGATAAGACTAACCAACCCAATGAAACCCCTGCTAATAACGAGGGTAAACAAACGGAAAAAACTAATCCTTAAGCCTGGAAGCCCTACTTCTCTTCACTCGAAATCCTCATAAAAAATAGGGAACGACACAGAGGCCGTTCCCTATTTTTACTTTCCTTAACCCTCCGACCTTTTTTCCACCTCGTTAACTAATTGTTCTACATGATGGGGCAAAGGCATACGGGTAGTTCCCGTCACAATAATATTATTTCTCTGAATGGGTATGAGAAGCTTAAGAGCTGGACTTGAGGATACTGCTCCGGCAATGGCCGGCGTAATCTCCCCAAGAAGCCCGTGTACTGTGGCAATGGCCAAAGAACCGGCTATAATATCCACCCGATCAGCATTAAAGCAAATAGCAGCCTCACCGGATGCTCCTTCCGTAGCCCCGGCCTTGAGCATGGCACCTGTTGCCAGAGCATTTGTTCCAAGGGCTAGTATCTCAAGATCAGGCATTTTCTTGCGCAGTTGTTCCACTATATGTTTACCTATACCGCCGCCTTGGCCATCAATGACTGCAACTCGCATCTCAAACCTCCTTTTTCCCAGCGAATATCCTTAGTCCCGGTAGTCTAAAATTATACATTAGCAAATCCTCGGTAAATGCTCCCCTTCCAGCATACCCACAATTCTCTTTCCACCTAGCGGAGTCTTAAGTAAAACAAGCCCAGGGTCAGCTTCCTCTACCCGACCGATAATAGCTGCCTTTTGGCCAAGGGGATGCTTCTGCATTCGGGATAGAACCTCATCTGCCACCTCAGGTGAGACGATCACCAGAACCTTTCCTTCATTAGCAAGATATAATGGATCTAAACCCAGCATACCACAGGCACCGGCCACACCGGGATGAAGCGGAAGTTTTTCTTCTTCAAGCAGAATACTGACCTTTGCCTGACGGGCCAACTCATTTAAAGTAGTGCCTACCCCACCCCTGGTTGGATCACGCATACAATGGACCCCCGGCAGATATAAGTTATCAATCAATTGGTTCAGTGGGGCACAATCACTGATAATAGGGGTTTCGAATTCTAAGCCTTCCCGATCAGCGAGAATGGCTACCCCATGATCACCAATAGTGCCACTGACTAGAACATAATCCCCCGGTTTAATATATTGAGGTCCCACCAGACGCTCTTGGACAGCTCCAATTCCGGTGGTATTAATAAAAATCTTATCCGCACTGCCACGCTCTACCACTTTGGTGTCACCGCATACTATTTTTACCCCCGCCTCCTCAGCAGTTTCTGCGATGCTTTGGACGACCTTTTCCAGTTCTTCTAATAATAA
>NZ_CEVWNY010000166.1:0-4390 GCF_982384815.1 Desulfitobacterium sp.
GAATGGGGAGAATGAGACGGCCTTTTCCCGCTATATGCAGGATGCTATGTTTCTCATCCCCACTCCCCAAGTCTTACAGAAGATCATTACGGGGTTAGATGAGTTGTATGAACACGATATCAAAAACTTTGATATGCAAGGTGATCTTTATGAATATATGCTGGGCAAGTTGGCTACGGCCGGGCAAAACGGTCAATTCCGAACACCGAAGCATATCCGGGATATGATGGTAAGGCTTCTGGCCCCAACTCCGGAGGATAGTATTTGTGATCCGGCCTGTGGTACAGCGGGCTTTCTGGTGTCCTCGGCTGAATATATCCGTGAAAAATACGAGTCGGCAATGACCAGCGAGCAATGGGAGCATTTTGAAGGGAAGATGTTCACAGGCTTTGATACGGACCGAACCATGCTCCGACTTTCAGCCATGAACCTCATGCTTCATTCCATTACCCAGCCCCAGATTGACTATGTGGATAGTGTGTCGAAGCAGAACAGTATTTCTTCGGCTTATGATATCATTCTCGCCAATCCTCCCTTTACCGGAACGGTAGATGCGGAAAGTATTAATGACAACTTAAAGGCAGTCTGTAATACGAAGAAGACCGAGCTTTTATTTGTGGCCCTCTTTTTAAGAATGCTCCGTAAAGGTGGACGCTGTGCCTGTATCGTACCCGATGGGGTCTTATTCGGGACCACCAAGGCTCACAAAGCCCTGCGCCAAGAGTTGGTAGAAAATCATCAGCTTCAAGCCGTGATCTCCATGCCCAGCGGAGTGTTTAAGCCTTATGCGGGAGTGAGTACCGCCGTCCTGATCTTTACGAAGACCGGTGCAGGGGGAATGGATAAGGTCTGGTTCTATGATATGAAAGCCGATGGCTTTTCCTTGGATGATAAAAGGTCACCCATTGATGCCAACGATATCCCGGATATAATCGCTCGCTTTCATAACCTAGAGGGTGAAGGAGAGCGTAAACCCACCGAGCAAAGCTTTTTTGTGGCGAAATCTGCAATTGAGGGAAATAGCTATGACCTCTCCATTAACCGCTATAAGGAAGTGGTCTATGAAAAGGTGGAATATGACCCGCCGGTGGTGATTATGGAGCGACTGGATAAGCTGAGCCTGCAGATTGACTCTAAGATGGAGGAGTTAAGGGGGCTTATCGGGTGAGTAAGTGGGAAATGGTTAGGTTGGGGGAAGTCTGTCAGTTCATAAATGGTGATAGAGGAAAGAATTATCCGTCTGCTAAGGATTTTATTGATGTAGGAATTCCCTTTATAAACGCTGGACATATTTCTGAGAAGAAAATAGATTTTTCCGGCATGAACTATATAAGTAAAGAAAAGTATCAAAATTTAGGGTCAGGTAAAATCAAAGAGAATGATATTGTATTTTGTTTAAGAGGTTCATTAGGTAAACACGCAATTATATCAACGAATATTGGTGCAATTGCATCATCCTTAGTAATACTTAGATCGAATTTAAGTTTAATTTATCCTAAATATCTATCTTATTGCTTAGAATCGGAACATTTCTATAAGCAACTAAACAAGGCAAATAATGGTAGTTCTCAACCGAATTTATCTGCTGCAAGTGTTAAGCTGTTTACCATTCCTCTCCCACCACTAGAAACCCAAAAGCAAATTGCTAAAACCTTAGATACCGTTACCGAACTCCTTGCCATGCGAAAACAACAGCTTGCGGAGTTGGATAACCTTATTAAAGCCACTTTTTACGAAATGTTTGGGGATCCGGTTACGAATGAGAAGGGGTGGGATGTTAGGTGTTTAAAGGACCTGTGTAATAATTTGGATAGCCGACGTGTCCCTATTACATCAACAGATCGTGAAAAGGGAATATATCCTTATTATGGTGCATCAGGTGTAGTTGATTATGTTAATGATTATATTTTTGACGGCACATATCTATTAATATCGGAAGATGGTGCTAATCTTCTGACTCGAGTTTTGCCGATTGCTTTTTCGGTATTCGGAAAGGTGTGGGTAAATAATCACGCACATGTCTTGGAATTCAAAGATTACCCTTCACAGGTATTCGTTGAGTTTGTAATTAATAATATGGATATTGCTAATTATGTAACTGGTTCTGCACAACCAAAACTTAATCAGGCAAAGCTGAATAGTATTAGGATCCCCCTTCCCCCTCTCCCACTCCAAACCCAATTCGCCGAAATCGTCATCAAAATCGAGGAACAAAAAGCCCTTGTGAAAAAAGCCGTTGATGAAACCCAAACCCTCTTTGACAGCTTGATGAGCGAGTTTTTTTCTTGAGAACCATGTTCCAGTATATTACAATGAAACAAAAGCTTCCTTTTCATTATTACTATGTTCCTTTAGAAGGGATGATAATTTAATGATAGACAAGAAAATTCAAGAAGAAGCACAGCGTCTTGACAAAGACGATGCTCGAAGCCTGGTTGAGCATTTGAATAATCCGATTTATGATGATGAGCCTATTTCTGCAGAAGAGGAATCAGCTGTCGCAGAGGCCCTTGAAGACATAAAAGCTAGGAGAGTCTACGACTTTGAAGAACTGAAGAAGGAATTTGGCCTATGAGGGTCTTCTATGCACTTCGAGTGCTTTAGCCCTATGTAAACCCAATTCGCCGAAATCGTAACTAAAATCGAATCCCAAAAAGCCCTTGTGAAAAAAGCCCTTGACGAAATCCAATACCTATTCGACAGCCTAATGAGTGAGTAGTTTGAGTAGAGAGGGGAAAGTTCCATGGAGAATAAAAGGGTAAAAGCTAAAATAACCGCGAAGGGAACTGAAATTACAGTACTTTCAAATGGAAGCGAAGATGATTATATTTCTTTGACGGATATTGCCAGATTCAAAAGTGATGATCCAAGTGCTGTAATTCAAAACTGGATGAGGAATAGAGATCTATAGAATTTTTGGGTTTATGGGAGCAATTAAGTAATGCCGATTTTAAACCCCTCGAATTCGAGGGGTTTAGAAATGAGGCTGGCGCAAATTCTTTTGTTCTCTCTCCTCAAAAGTGGATTTCAAGCACGAATGCTATTGGTATCATTTCAAAATCGGGAAGATACGGTGGAACTTTCGCTCATAAAGATATAGCCTTTGAGTTTGCGTCATGGGTATCTGCCGAATTTAAGCTTTACATAATAAAAGATTATCAGCGTTTAAAGGCAGATGAAAACAGCAGATTGTCCTTAGATTGGGATATCCAACGCACACTTGCAAAGATAAATTATAAAATACACACAGATGCAATTAAGGATAACCTTATTCCAGAGAATGTATCAAAAATACAGGCGGGGATTACCTATGCTACAGAAGCAGATATGCTTAATGTGGCGTTATTTGGAAAGACGGCAAAGGAATGGCGTATGGAAAACCCTGATTTAAAAGGTAATGTCCGAGACAATGCCACCTTGCAACAGCTAATTGTAATGGCGAACCTTGAGAGCTTGAATGCGGAATTTATCCGTCAGGGCTTAGATCAACAAGAGCGTTTGTTAAAACTTAATATAACTGCGATAGAGCAAATGCGATCGTTGCTAGATAATCCGAGTGTCAAGAAATTAGGGAAGCTGGATTAAAATTTGGAATAAGTAAAGAGGTGATTTCATGACTGCCAATTTTGACTTCCTGCGGGGAAAAACGGAATATGCCTTATTTTCCGCTGCCTGTATCGAGGCGGAGCGGGTCTTAGCCACTTCACCGGCCATGGCGGCGGTGGGGAGTCGCAAGGCCTTTGAGCTGGCTGTGAAATGGGTTTATGCTGCGGATACCACCATTTTCATGCCCTATAAGGACAATTTGCAGGCGTTGATTCATGAGCCCTCTTTCAAATTCGCTGTGGATACGCAAACCTGGAACAAGCTCCCTTATATCATTAAGCTGGGTAACCTAGCGGTACATACGGAAAAGGCCATTAGCCCCAGTGAGGCTGTCCTCTCCCTCTCGGCCCTTTTTGAGTTCGTGCAGTGGATCGATTATTGCTATGGTCAAGATTATCAGGAAAGATCTTTTGATGAAGCTAAGATTCCCGCAGAGAAGGTCATCTTGGACGAAGCCAAGATCAAGGAAAAGGATAGCTTGCTCGAGGAAAAAGAAGCGGAGATTCAAGCCCTTCGTGCTCAGATCGAGGCCATCAGTGAGCGTCTGACTGGGTCAAAAACCCAGCACAAGGAAGAGCGCCAATTCACTCCGGGGGATATCTCGGAGTTTCTTACCCGGAAAAAATACATCGATGTGGACTTGAAGCTTTTTGGTTGGGTCTTTGGGGATGATGTACGGGAAGAGGTGGAACTCACCGGTATGCCGAATCCGGAAGGGAAAGGCTATGCCGATTATGTCCTTTATGGGAAGGACGGGCTCCCCCTGGCTGTGATTGAGGCTAAG
>NZ_CEVWNY010000167.1:0-4376 GCF_982384815.1 Desulfitobacterium sp.
AATATTAAAAAGAAAATGCCTAAAGCGATTCAAGATCAACCAAAGATTTTGGAACCTGAATTGGTAGAACGGCCCGTGGTTATTAAAACCTTGCATGATTCATCAGGACCTGCTCCAGAAGGGGACAAGCCTTTTAACGACAGTCCGGTAATTCAAACAGCTTTTCCCTTTGAAGAAAAAAAGACGGAACAGTCCCGAATTATCAAGGATGACAATTCCGGTATACTTGCACCGGGTAAGGTTACAGGAACCCCTATTTCCAGACTGGCTCAAAAAGATAATAGTGACTTTCAATTGCCAAACCTTTCACTACTGAATAAAACCATGAAGGTAAAGAATCCGCGTATCAATAAGGATTTAGCGGATAACGTAAAAATTCTTGAAGACACCTTAGAGAGCTTTGGCGTAAAGATTAAGGTCACTCATGTAACTCAAGGTCCGGCCATCACACGCTATGAAGCCCAACCGGCTCCCGGGGTAAAGGTAAGCAAAATTACCAATTTAGCGGATGATATTGCCTTGAGCTTAGCAGCTACCGATGTGCGAATCGAAGCACCCGTACCCGGAAAATCGGTGGTGGGAATCGAAGTTCCTAATCGCGAGATTTCAATGGTTCATTTTCGAGAGGTGCTGGAAACCCCGGAATTTCAAAATTCTCCGAGTAAGCTGACGGTAGTGTTGGGGAAAGATATCACAGGCAGTCCGATTGTTGCAGATTTAACCAAAATGCCGCATCTATTGATTGCCGGTGCTACCGGCTCGGGTAAATCTGTTTGTGTTAATACATTAATTAATAGTATTTTATACAAGGCCCGCCCTGATGAAGTTAAGTTTTTGCTGGTTGACCCCAAAATGGTGGAACTGACCAATTATAACGGGATTCCCCATTTGATAGCACCGGTAGTTACCGACCCGAAAAAAGCTGCCGGGGCCTTGAAATGGATCGTCACGGAAATGGAAACACGCTATGAGCTTTTTGCAGCTGCCGGGGTAAGGGATATTATCCGTTATAACTTTCTCCGTACCCAGGAGAAGAAGGAAGATGCCCCGCCCCTTCCCTATGTAGTGGTCATTATTGATGAGTTGGCGGATTTAATGATGGTAGCCCCTGGCGATGTAGAAGATTCCATTTGCCGCTTAGCCCAGATGGCCAGGGCGGCGGGAATCCATCTCTTGATAGCAACCCAGCGTCCATCGGTGGATGTTATAACCGGCTTAATTAAAGCGAATATTCCCTCGCGGATTGCCTTTGCTGTTTCTTCGCAGATTGATTCCCGAACGATTCTGGATATGAATGGAGCAGAAAAATTATTGGGCAGGGGCGATATGCTTTTCTATCCTATGGGTGCCAGCAAGCCCATCCGGGTTCAAGGATGTTTCTTAGCAGATAAAGAAGTGGAGAATGTGGTCCGTTTCTTGCAAAATCAAGCCAAACCGGATTATCAGGAGATACCTCATATGGAAATCGGGACCGGCAAGCCTGCCGAAGAGGCGGGGGATGAATTATTTCATCAGGGGGCTCTCCTCTTTATTGAATCAGGTAATGCTTCCGTCTCCTTATTGCAGCGGCGACTGCGCATCGGTTATACCCGGGCAGCCCGGCTCATGGATCTTCTTGAAGAAAAAGGTGTGGTGGGGGGCTATGAAGGCTCGAAGCCACGTGAAGTATTAATGACAAAGGGACAATTTGAACAAAAGTTTGGTCTTGGCGAAGAAGAGCTAGGGTAATAGTTGCACATTTTGTCGAGAGGATTTATGATAAAGAAGGAGAATAGTACTAAAATAGGGGAAACTATTATGATTAACGAGATTAAGGTAGAGGATTTATATAACGTTAAAGATTTGGTTCTAGTAGATGTTCGCTCCGAAGGAGAATATATGGAAGCGACAATTCCCGGTGCGCTTAATCTGCCCCTATTCAATAATGAAGAACGAGCTAAAGTTGGTACCACCTATGTACAACACTCTCCTAGCTTAGCGAAAGAGCAGGGTTTGGCAATTGTTGGTCCTAAATTAGATAATCTATACCGGCAAGCTGCTCAATGGGCAAAGGGACGCCCTTTAGCGCTGTTTTGTTGGCGCGGAGGAATGAGAAGTAAGTCTTTAGCTTCGGTTTTTGAACTAATGGGTTTGCAGGTTTACCGGTTACAAGGGGGATATAAGGCTTACCGGCATCTGGTTAACGATTATTTCAGCCAAGAATTTACCTTTAAGGTTGTGGTTCTTCGAGGAAATACAGGTGTAGGTAAGACGGAAATTCTTAAAAGGTTAAAGGAAGATGGTTACCCTGCCATAGATTTGGAAAACTTAGCAAATAATCGAGGATCGGTTTTTGGTTCGGTGGGGTTAGGAGCCGCTCCTTCCCAGAAGAACTTTGAGGCTGTTTTATATGAACAGTTAAGGGAATTCAGCCATTTCCCCTATATTGTTGTGGAATGTGAAAGCAAGCGTATTGGCAGGATAAATTTACCTCCTACTCTTTCCGATGCGATGAGCAAGGGAACTCAAGTTTTACTTTATGACTCATTAAATAATCGAGTTCAACGTTTGATCAAGGAATATACTCAATTTCCCGATGCGATTGCTCAGATTAAATCTGCCTTAGGGCACTTAACGAAAAATCTCGGACATAATAAGATAACCTTATATAATAACCTGTTGGACCAAGGGAATTTAGCAGAGTTTACCGAAGAAATGCTTAATTATTATGATGCTCTCTATGCCTATCCCAATGGTTCCAGTGGAGATTATGAATATTCGGTAAGCAATAATGATCCGGAACGGGGAATAAAAGAATTGGAGGATTATCTTGATCAGTGGTCGGGTAAATCTGGAGAAATTACTTTATCTGGAATACGAGATACAGCAAAATAAGCCCGGTTTGCTAGGAGCAGTCACTACTTTAATGGGCATGCTTGAGATCAATATTTTAACGGTTAATGGAATTGGCGGGTTTCGGCGAGGTTTTTTGCTGGAGTACCCTAATGAAGCTAAGATCCAAGCATTAAAAACTGCTTTGGATCATGTCGACTCCATTCGGGTTACTGCTTTTCGTTTGCCTACCTTATTTGACCGTTTAGCGATACGCCATGGACAGCGACTAGACATGGTGGATAATAATCCACCTACATATCGTTTTGTTCGGGAAGATTTAGGAGTGCTTGTAGACTTTTTAGGAGATACTTTAATCGAAGGTGGTAATCGACTTATTGGTGTTCGTGGGATGCCGCGGGTAGGAAAAACTGAAGCAGCTATAAGTGCTTGCGTTTATGCTAATAAGAGGTGGATTCTCCTTTCCTCCACAATTATCCGGCAAACTTTACGCAAGACTCTTATGCTTGATGAGTCCAGGGATTCGGTTTTCCTCATTGATGGAATTACCAGTACCTCTAGGGGAGATGACGCCCACTGGGAATTATTAAACCAAGTGATGGCAATACCAACCCCGAAAATTATCGAACATCCTGATGTTTTCCTTCGGGATGGCCGAATAAAGATGGATTTTGATTTTATTATTGAAATTCGCAATCAACCTGAAGATGAAATTAGGATTGAAGAAGTTGCTTCCAGTTTTTCATCCTTTGATATTAGTTAGCAATAAAATGAGGAGGAGGGTTTATCATGGCAGGAGAGGGACAAATCCTTCGCAACGCTCGTGTTGATAGAGGCTGGAGTTTGACCCAGGCTGAAGAAGTAACCAAGATCAGAATTCGCTATCTTGAAGCTTTAGAAGAAGAAGAGTACAATGTTTTGCCTGGCTCAACCTATACAAAAGGATTTTTAAGAACTTATGCCAAACATTTGGGTATAGACCCAGAAGAAGTTTTGGCTCTCTATAAGGCCGAACAGCCGGAAGTACCGGTTATATCACAACATGTACCTTCCTCACCGGCTCAAAAGCCCCAATGGATCAAGCCGGCTCTTATCGCCATTACCGGTGTACTTGCTTTAGTGATAGTGATCGGGATTTCTTCCTTAAGCAAACCTCCTGGAACCAATATTGCACCGGAAGATATTACTCCCCCATTGCCCACTGCTCCTCCGGAAGAAATAGTTCAACAGCAACCCGCTGAACCACCGGTCCAAACTCCCGGCCCGGATCCCCAGAATGTAATCGCCCCGGAGACGGAAGGCGTAGTTGCACAGTTGACTTTTAATCAACCTTGTTGGGTTCGGATTAATGTGGATGGACAACCTGCTCTAGAAGGAACCTTTGATCAAGGGGTGACCAAAGAACTCAGAGGTAAGGAAGAGATTGTGCTGGTTAGAGTAGGTAATGCGGGAGGGCTTACAATTACCCTGAATGGCAAGACCTGGCCGAGTTTAGGTGCCCAGGGAGAGGTTGTTGATAATATCATTCTCAAAAAAGATACGGT
>NZ_CEVWNY010000168.1:0-4204 GCF_982384815.1 Desulfitobacterium sp.
CCTCGGTTGATGCCGGTGCCGCGGCCGCAGAGCGAGTGGGCGAACTAATGAGCTGTCATGTCATTCCCCGTCCTCATCAGGAATTAGAGCAAATTCTCCCCAAACTACCTACAATTGAGGAGAAGCCTAAAACCAAAGCAACCGACACCGGAAAGCAAGATAAATAAGGTAAGTAGGGAGGATTATTATGATTGAGCCTATTAAGCCTCAAGTCCTAGCCGTTCGGCTCATACCCAATGTTGCCCCCGACCTGGCGGCGCAGCTTGGCTTGAAAGAATATCAGCGTTCCATCGGCATGATCACTTCAAACATTGATGATTCCACCTATACAGCTTTGGATGAGGCTACCAAAAAGGCGGAAGTCGAAGTGGTTTATGCTAAGAGCTTTTATGCCGGCGCAGCTCATGCTTCCGGTCCCCGCTCGGGAGAAATTATCGGTATTTTGGCCGCTCCTAATCCGGCTGAAGTACGGGCGGGAGTGGATGCCTGTATCGACCATTTGGAAAATGAGGCTTTCTTCTATACCTGTGATGGCGGAAAAACCGCCTGGTATCCCCATACCATTTCGCGAACCGGCAGCTATCTTTCTAAGATGGCCGGGATTCGGGAAGGAGAGCCTTTAGCCTATTTGATCGCCCCGCCGCTAGAGGCGGTTTATGGGATTGATGCTGCCCTCAAAGCCGCTGAGGTGGAAATGCAGGTCTTCTATGGACCGCCCACCGAAACTAACTTCGGCGGTGCCTTGCTAACCGGTTCCCAAAGTGCTTGTCGGGCGGCTTGTGAAGCTTTCCAACGGGCGGTAATTGATGTGGTAGAAAATGGCCTGAAGTTCTAAAGAAGGAGGGAGTCTCATGGAACTGGATCATGACTTAGCCTCCTTGCAGGAAGCTCGTAACCTAGTCCGAGCAGCACGTAGGGCCCAGGAAGTTTTAAAAAATTTCACCCAAGAGCAGATCGATCGTATCGTCCGTTTTATGGCTGAAGCAGGGGAGGCCAATGCTGCAAATCTAGCGATGATGGCCGTGTCCGAAACGGGAATGGGCAAATACGAGGATAAGTGCGTAAAGAATGTTTTTGCCTCCCATCATCTTTATGAATACATCAAGGATATGCAAACGGTGGGGATTATTGAAGAAGACCCCATCCACAAACTTTGGAAAATTGCCGAACCGGTTGGTGTTATCGTAGGTATTGTGCCAACCACCAACCCTACGTCCACGGTAATTTACAAAGCGCTAATCGCCTTAAAAGCCAGAAATGCCATCGTCTTTTCACCTCACCCCAGCGCTGTACGCTGTACAAAGGAAGCCGCTAAAATTATGCATGAAGCTGCTGTTGCCGCAGGGGCACCGGAAGGTGCAATAACCTGTTTAAGCAAGGTGACGATGGGAGCCACTAATGAGCTAATGCGACACCCTGATACGGCATTGATTTTAGCTACAGGAGGAAGTGGTCTGGTCAAAGCGGCGTATTCCAGTGGTAAGCCGGCTTTAGGAGTGGGTCCCGGCAATGTGCCTGCCTTTGTCGAGCGAAGTGCCGATCTGGCCCAGGCTGCCGAACATATTATCGTTGGCAAGACCTTTGATAATGGAACGATTTGTGCTTCAGAACAAGCAGTGGTCGCCGAAGATTGCATTGCTGATGAGTTAATAAGACACCTAAAAAATCTCGGAGCCCATTTTGTTAACCCTGAGGAAGCGCCAAAGCTGGCCAAGGTAGTGATGTTGCCTCAAGGGGGCATGAATCCGAAAGTTGTGGGTAAAGATGCCAGGTTTGTTGCTAACCTGGCGGGGATCAACGTTCCGGAGCAGACGAAATGTTTAGTGGTACCTTTACAGGGAGTAGGTCCTCAATACCCCTTAGCTTATGAAAAATTGACTACCGTCCTCGGTTTTTATCGGGTGCGGGATTGGCATGAAGGCTGTGAACGCTGTATTGAATTGTTGCAGGCGGGAGGACTTGGTCATAGTTTAGTCATCCACAGTCAAAACATGGATATAATTCGTGAATTTAGTTTGAAAAAGCCGATTTTCCGGGTTCTCGTCAATACACCTTCCTCATTGGGAGGGGTTGGTGCAACGACGGGTCTTGCTCCCTCTTTTACTTTAGGCTGCGGAACTTGGGGGGGATCAAGCGTTTCCGATAATGTAACCCCACTGCATCTGATCAATATTAAGAGGGTCGCCTGGAATATTACCGACCATAAAGATATTTTGGGCGGGGGAGAAATCCCGAATCAGGCAGTGGAAAATGCCAATCCGGGCTTAGTTCAAGAGATTGTCGAACAGGTAATTCGCCATTTAAACAGCAGCAGATGTTAAGCGATTAAATCCATAAGGAGGGTACATTATGGTACAGGAACGCAGTGTAATTGCTTTAGGAATGATTGAAACCAAAGGATTGATTCCCGCTATTGAAGCCGCCGACCAGATGTTAAAGGCAGCAAACGTTACCCTTTGCGGTAAAGAACATGTTACGGGAGGCTTAGTCTCGGTCATGGTTCGCGGTGATGTGGGTGCGGTTAAAGCGGCGGTGGATGCCGGAGCGGCTGCAGCCCAGCGGGTTGGGGAGCTGTTAAGTGTTCATGTTATTCCCAGGCCCCATCGAGATGTAGAATTCATTCTTCCCATCGGTGATAACAAAGCTTTTGGTGAAAAGTAGTTTGAAGCACCTTAAAGCCAGGAATCTGGAAAGCTAGTTTTTTGTAGACAAGAGGTGAGGACTTGATTATTACAGAGTTCGAACTCAGAGCAAATTGGCATAAAACGAAGGACAAAGTGATTAACCTCCCGGCAGGGAGTGTTATTACCCCTTCAGCACGGGATTTTATCCGCTCCAAAGGTATTCAAGTACAGATCGAGGGAGACGGTATTTATGATCTGAACAAAAACACCTTTGCCAATGCCGAGCATACCCGGAATCGAGGGGATCGTTCCGTGCCACAAGAGTCCAAAACCTTAAAACCGGAGCATATGACTCATCTTCATCAGGGGAACTTAGTAAATAAAAATCACCCGATCATCGCGTTACGGGGTCAGCTGGATCTCCTGCAAACTGAGTGTGTGGAGGCTCAAGTATTCTTCCATGAACAAGGAGAACAGGAATTGGTCCAAAAATTAGAGGAAATTACAACCTTGCTGCGGGGATTAATGGTCGCGGAGGTTAAGGCGGAGCCCTTGATTTTCAATGGTCTATTCGGTTTAACCTCTGAAGAGATCCGCGAGCACTCTCATCATCCTAAAAAGTACTACGGGGTACCACACTCCCCCTTAAGCTATACTCATGGCCCTATCGTCAGCAAACTCCAACATCTACGGGCAAAAGTCAGGGAAGTGGAGCTTTATGCCAATCGGGCCTTTACCAATGAGCGGGCCGAATGCTCACGACCGGATATTATTCTCGTGTTAAATCGCTTATCCAGCGTCTTCTATATTTTAGCCTGTGAGGTGCGAGGTAGGAATTTAGCCCCGACAAGCAAGAAGCTGTCTGAAGATGGTCGGAGCAAAAAAGAACCTGAAAAAGGCAGGGTACCGATAGCTATTTCCAACCGCCATGTTCATCTTGCGGAAGAAGATTTATGGATCCTTTTTGGTTATGGTTATGAATTAACCAAACAAAAGGATCTTTCCCAACCGGGACAGTTTGCCGCAAATGAAACAGTAACCCTGGTAGGTCCGAAAGGAACACTGGAAAATGTGCGTATTCTCGGTCCTGTTCGCAGTAAGACCCAAGTAGAGTTAAGTGTTACGGACTGTTTTGCTCTAGGGATTTCCCCTGTGCTGCGGGAATCCGGAGATCATCACGGAACTCCGGGCTGTATCCTTGCCGGACCGGCCGGGAGTATTGAATTGGCTAGCGGTGTCATAGTTGCCAACCGCCATATCCATCTTCAACCTAAAGATGCGGAAATTCTCAAGCTTAAGGATGGGGACAAAGTAAAAGTGCAGGTTTTAAGCCAACGGCCCCTGATTTTAGATGAGGTCCAGGTCCGGGTTCACCCTGCTTACCAAAAGGAAATGCATCTGGATCGGGATGAGGGTAATGCAGCCTTTATCGGTACCACAGGTCAAGGCCTGATCCTGGGGGGAGAGTCATGAATGAGGAACTCATCCGGCAGCTGGTACTGCAGCTCTTAGAAAACCAAGAAATTCAATCCCTAATTAAGCATAGCACTCCGGGAGCAGAACTTCCTAAGGGGTTGGTC
>NZ_CEVWNY010000169.1:0-3711 GCF_982384815.1 Desulfitobacterium sp.
CCTCTTGATCGGTACCTTTGGTCATGCCGGGGATGGTAACCTTCATCCGACCATTTTGACCGATGAAAGCAATAAGGAAGAAATGGCACGGGTGGAAAAGGCTGTCGAAGAAATCTTTGAAGTGGCAGTGTCCTTAGGCGGTACCCTTTCTGGAGAACACGGCATCGGCATGGCAAAAGCTAAGTTTCTGCCCTTAGAATTCGGAGAAGCAGGGGTAAAACTCCTCCGGGATATCAAAGAAGCTTGTGATCCCGACTATCGTATCAACCCTGGTAAAATGGTGAGGAGGGACTAAGGTGAGTATTTATAGTTCACTTGACTCCATCCGTGACGAGTTAAATAAATGTATGAAATGCGGAAACTGCCAAGAAGTTTGCCCCATCTATAATGAAAACCGCCGGGAGGTCTCGGTGGCCCGGGGCAAAATCAGCTTGGTCCAGATGGTCATGAACGGTGAAGTTGAGCTTACCGAAGGGATTGCTGATCGTTTATCCCTCTGCACCACCTGTATGGCCTGCAATAAAATATGTCCTTGTGGAGTTCGTTTTGATAAGATCATACTGGCAGCTCGGGCCGAAGCCGTCCGAAAAAAAGGCTTGCATCCAATTAAAAAAATTGCCTTCAACACCATTAAGGCTTATCGCCTTTTTGATTTTGGTATGAAAATGGGAAGTACCTTCCAAGGCCTGGTCATGAAACGCATTCACGGCAGTGACAAAGGTGCCCGTCTTCGGATTGACATCGGTATCGGTAAAGAAAAGGTTTTCCCCAACCTGGCTAAACGCCCTTTGAAGGACGAACTTCCGGAAGTCATTAAAGTTGATAATCCAAAAATGAAAGTAGGTTACTATATCGGTTGCATGACCAATTACTTCTACACCGATATGGGTAAAGCCGTTGTCGATGTCTTAAAAGAAAACGATTGTGAGATCATTGTACCGAAAGATCAGGGCTGCTGCGGAACCCCTGCTGCGGTCAACGGTGATGTGGAATCCGCGAAGGTTTGCGGCCGCCGAAATTTACTGGCTTTCGAAAAAATGAATCCGGATGTGGTTATCTCTAACTGTTCTTCTTGCGGAGAAGCTTGGAAGCATACCTTCCCGCAGCTTTTCGAAGACGAACCGGAAATGAAAGCTTTAGCCGACAAATGGGCGGCCCGCACCTATGATATCTCCGAGTTCCTCATTCATAAGGTTCCTTATAAGCGAGAGGGCTTAGGGCCGGTTAAGCGTAAGATCACCTACCATGATCCCTGCCACTTGAACCGTGGTCAAGGGGTCAACAAAGAGCCGCGGGAGATCCTTAATTCTATTCCCGGCCTAAAGTTCGTGGAGATGAAAAAGCCCGATCGTTGCTGCGGTATGGCTGGGTCCTTCTGCCTCGTGCATCCCGACCTTTCCGGGCAGATCTCCGACAGAAAAATCGCCGATATAGCTCAAACCAACACCGACACCGTAGTTACCGGCTGCCCCGCATGCCGACTGCAGCTGGCCAGTGGTGTTGAAAATGCCGGTTTGAAGGAAGATGTTCTCCATACGGTCCAGATTCTTGCTGAATCCTATAAAGCAGGCAGTAAAGGAGCCAAGCAAGGGTTACGCTAAGGTGCAAAAATATAAAGATAATGAAAGAGCAGTGCAGACATTCGTTTGCACTGCTTAGTCAATATAACTCTGCCAAAACATTTTTTAATTACAAGCAAAGAGGAATATTTTGGTGCCTAGAGAATAATTATAAGAAATTTATTAAGGGTTTTCGCGATCAGGCTCGCGGAGCGGACAAAGTCCTAACGAGACATCCGGAGCGGATGCAAAGGATCTTTTCCTAGAGAATTAGGGGGGTTAATGACCATGAAAATAACTGCGGCGGTCGCCAACCGCATTGTTGAATTCATTTATGAGCAAAGCGGTTATCATAGTATAGTATGTGATGAAACAGCCCATATCATCGCCGATTCGGCTAAAACCAGAATCGGCGTTGTTCATGGGGGAAGCAAACGAATTCTTACCGGTAATGAGGATACCGCCGTAGTCACACCCGAGGATGCCGAAAGATCAGGTGGGGCTATGAAGGAGGGCTTTAGTCTCGCCATTAAGCACAACGGAATGAAGATCGGCAGTTTTGGCATTGCCGGTCCCTTGGCGATCATTACCCCCATTGCTAAGGTTGCCGCCGGTATGGTGGTTACCACCCTTCGGGACGAGGAAATCAAGCTGACCATACGTGACCAAGTCCTGAATCTGGCAGTATCTATTGATCAAGCGGCTAATGCCATTGAGGAAATGGTGGCTTCTTCACAGGAGGTAGCTTCCATTAGTCAGTCGGTTGCAGGGAAAGCACAGAGAGGACATGAGCAGGTCAAGGCTACCGTGGAAATTCTTGATTTTATCCGGCGGGTCGCTAAGCAAACGAACCTCTTAGGCCTAAATGCGGCTATCGAAGCTGCCCGGGCCGGGGAGCATGGGCGGGGCTTTCAAGTGGTTGCAGAAGAAGTGCGGAAGTTAGCGGAAGATAGCAACCGTTCGGCCAATGACATTCAGCGTATTCTGCAAGACTTTCGGGAAACCATGGAGGCTGTGGCCGAAGAAGTGACTCAAAGCGGTAAAATAAATCTAGATCAGGCTGTACATACTCAGAATATTGCGGGCATGGTCGAAGGGGTAAGAAAGGTCGGAAATAATTTAGGCACCCTTGCCGATCAGTTGTGATAAATTGTCGGTAATTTATATTTGACCTTTATTGACCTTTGTACTAAAATAGGAGTATCGGGAAAGGATATATAAGACAATTAATAAGATTTTAATGAATACAAGGGGGATTCATAATGAGCTATTTAGTACCAATGGTCATTGAACAAACCAACCGTGGAGAACGTTCCTATGATATTTATTCCAGACTTCTCAAAGACCGCATTATCTTTTTAGGCGGACCGGTTACAGATGATGTAGCGAATTTAGTCGTTGCCCAGATGCTTTTCTTAGAAGCCGAAGATCCGGAAAAGGATATTTTCTTATACATCAATAGCCCGGGAGGTTCTATTTCTGCCGGTACGGCAATTTATGATACCATGCAGTATATTCGTCCCGATGTCCACACCATTTGTGTAGGTCTGGCCGCAAGCATGGGGGCCTTCCTCTTAACTGCCGGCGCCAAAGGCAAGCGCACAGCCCTCCCCAATGCGGAAATTCTCATTCACCAGCCGCTAATTGCCGGTGGCGGCATTTCCGGCCAAGCTACCGAAATCGAAATCCATGCCAAGCATTTGCTCCGGGTTAAAGAGCGGATGAATCGCATTTTAGCCGAGCGTACCGGCCAGTCCATTGAGCGGGTCGAAGCCGACACAGACCGGGATCGCTATATGACTGCCGAGGAAGCAAAGGAATATGGTCTCATTGACGAAGTTTTGGAAAAGCCCAAGAAATAATCTGAAACAGAGGGACAGGTACCGTGTTTCAGATTCCTTACTGAGCATGCGCGAAGGATCTGATCTAAGGCGTTAGGGAAAACCTAACGCTTTTTACATAACGACGATTGCAACCATTAGTGTTTTGGATAATATATACAAAAAATTTAAAATTAGCTATAATTGATTTTGTATTGTCGATTAGAAGAAAATATTCTTAAAGGAGTAGAGGGGGTTGAGTATGAGACAAATCAAAAAAGCAATTATACCCGCAGCGGGGCTGGGAACCCGGTTTTTGCCGGCAACCAAGG
>NZ_CEVWNY010000170.1:0-3697 GCF_982384815.1 Desulfitobacterium sp.
TGAGGATCGTTGCTGTAGGTGTGCTGCTCCATTGTACTGGCAACTTTTTGATACTATGATCACTCATGCTCACCGTTACTGTCTCCGGAAGGGAATAATCGCTGCCGCGAATGACCTCGGCACTGAAGGTGTCTACTTTAACCGGACCTGCCTCGACAGTGAGGACCAGCTCAACGGTATCATCATAACCCTTTACGGAACCAGTATAATAATAAGTTCCTGTCTTGGCTGTAGATACATTCGTTAAGTTCCATGTGACTGGGACCTGCGCCCAATTTCCCTGGCTGGTTTTAGCTTCAATCGTTTTGGGCAAGGTATAGCTTTGATTTTCCTTGACGGTAACATTGATACTCTTTACTTCGCTAATAGTTGGAGTCAGGTTAGCTAAGCGCTGGACAGTGCTTGAAGCAATGACCCCCTCCCCTCCCAATACCGTAATTTCATTGATCACCTGCGTCGAACAATACTTTTCCGCTGCCGCACTTACTTGATTGCCATTCAACAATATAACGGGGTTATTGTTCATCTGTGCATAGGCCGCCGCAGCCAGGGCATCCGGGTAAGCCTGTCCGGTAGCGATAAAGACCTGATCACTGCTCAGGCTTTCGCTGAATTCCTGCAGCAGAGCAACATTTCTGGTATAGGGATCAGCCCCTGTGATATTTTCAGCAGCGGCAAATTGGTTCCGAATGACTTGTGGAATTTCCTTTGCGCTACCAAGGATGATGACTCTGCTAAGCTTAGCCCGGGCAAAGTAACTCTTTTGATTTTTGGTCATATCATCTGAAGGAACCGGAATAATCGGCATCCCTTCGGCAGCTGCAAGCGGCGCCGCTGACAAAGCATCGGCAAAGCTCTCACCTGGAACAATGAATATTCCGTTAGACGTTCCTACCGATCGTGCTACAGCCATAGCCGTATCATACCTGTCCTTGCCGGACAAACGGGTGGAAGTAATCCCATTAGCGGACAGCTGGCTTTCTACATTACTGGGAACTGCACTTAATCCGCCCACGATATAAGCCTTCTTCGGACTTAAGCGTTTGATCTCCTGTAAGGTCTCCGAGCTGAAGCCTTTAGGCCCAGCCAGAAGGATCGGTGCTCCATTTTTACCAGCCAATGTAGCCGCACTTAAAGCATCGGGAAAGTTTTGGCCGGTCGCTATCACCACATTGTCGGCTCCATCGGGCCAGCCACTCTGGCTGATAGCCACCGCAGTCTGATAACGGTCGCTACCGGATAGTCTGGACACCGTTGTGGAAGCGTAAGCCTGTTGGTCTAAAAAAAATATAAGCAATATTGCACCAAGTAAAATGCCGGTTATTTTTCCAGATAGATTTTTCATGTTAATCACCTTTTTCACATCCTCCCAGCTCATGGCTCCTTCACTTCTTTTGTCTTGAGCATATGATTAATACTTACTCCCAAGCCCAGCAGGCACCAAAAGACCGGGGCGACGGAAACTACACTGTCATTAAAGAACGCTGCACCAAGGTAGCCCACGATAGCAATAAAAACAGCCACCCCTGCCTGGGAGAGAAAATCCTGGAACGGATTAGAGACATATAAACGAAAACTCTGATAGAGATAGTATACTACAATAAAGAGAAAGGCCAAAAGAGAAATAACCCCAGTATTGATAGCAATTTGTAAGTATTGATTATGGGGTTTGTCCACAATCTGCCACATATCCCCATGATAAGCATACATCTTCCCAAATATGTCATGCTGAGGGAAAATTATGGCAAAGGTATCCGGCCCATAGCCCAGGAATAGCGTATTTTTTAATAAAGGAAGGGAACGAGACCAAATGTAGCCCCGGGAAGAACCGATGCGTTCATGACCAGCAAAGCCCCAGGATTCAACAGGATCCAGGCTGATTTCCCTGCCATTAGGGCTGAGGAAGGTGATCTTGTCCGGTTCCAATCCGAAAAAGAGTTGAATATCTCCCTTTTGAATTTTCAAGGCCCCTTTGCCGTTGAGCTGCCCAACAGTAAGAAGATACTCTGCGTATAAGGAATCGTCAAAAACTATTATGCCCTGCTCCCTGTTATAGGTATAGGGAATGGTCCTATCCTCACTGTCAGTAAAGGTGAGTCGGTTCTCACTATAAGTGAAGTTAAGGGTTTCAGATTTTGTAACAACCATCCCTTGGTTGCCATTAATGTCCACAGCCTTTAAAGGGATGCTATCCTCCTGGGAATTTGTGTTTTCGGCCAGGCCGATCAAAGCCTTGGTATCGGTGTAGAGGGACATGGCCCTGGTGCTAAAATACCCTCCTGACAGCTGATTCAGTCCAATGGCCAAGGCAAGCAACAGTAGTACACTAGCCCCGAAATACTTCCAATGCTTCCTGATCATCTTGTTGATAGCGATTAAAAAGACCAGTAGGGCCAGTCCACCGCCCACAATCCCCGAACGGGCATTGCACCCGAGCCAGACAATACCCATCAAAACGGTCATAAGACCTAATGCAACCTTGGCACGTTTATCTTTGACTAAGACCAACATGGCGAAGCACAGTGGAAAGAGCATCGCAATATAGCTGCCCACATAATTATAATGATATAAGGTAGCGTAGATAACATTCTTGTCGAATTTAAAAGTCAACTGCTCCCCAATCTGTTTATACTCTTTAGGTAGAAACAAGCTCTTGGCAACATCAGATTTTAACACATCATACCCTATGTATTGGAACAGTCCGATCGAGCCGATCACTAAAGCCCCCGCCAGCAAGCCACCGAGAATCAGTTTGACCTGCTTCTCATCGGATACCAATGCCGTGGTTACCAGAAAGACCAGCAGATAGGCCGCTAAGACATACATCCCTTCATAACGGTCGGGAAAGCCGCTCAAGGCCACACTACGGAAATCCGAAGCCACAGCGGATGCTGCGATGAATAGAAAATACAGTGCGGCTGCCGCGTAATAGGGTTTAAGGGATTTTTTCACTAAACTCCAGTCATTCTGAAAAACCCGCACGACCACAAGAAAAGCCCCTGCGAGCGCTGCCATAATTACCCCGATTCCTTTGTAGTAAGAAAAGAAATCGTAATTCTCCGCGCTACCGTTCCAATAGGCAAAGCTGACTCCTGACAGAGGAATAACCTTCAGGTGAACAATTAAAGGCAGAACAGCCGTCACGAAAATAAGGGGCAACAGATAATACCATTGCACACTTGGTTTAATATTTTTTTGATTCTTCACAGATTTCCTCCCCTGATGTCAGACACCATCATTCTCTACTCAATTCATTATAGCAGAAAAAGAAATCCAGTGGCAGATAACATGAAATATTTCCCTAATTTTGCAGTAGATATGGAGTGACTAAACGCCCGAAAGCATTACAAATACTAATGTTTTCAGGCCCTTTAGAGAAAAAGGCAGCAAATATCCTAAATCCATTACTGTCAAATCTCTTGGCTATCTTGACGAGTTGGAAAAGCTCCATGACGACCCTATAGCCTTTTGCAATCAGGAAATTGCTCGCTTAAATGATGAAAATCTCAAAGATAACGCACCTCTTTCTTTTACTATTGGTAAGGAGGAACGCCTTGATTCCAGTACTTCAAACCGCAAGAATTTCGGTTATGCTGTGCTTAGCCGGATTTATCATGAATTAGGAATTGATACGTTTCTTGCGAATAGGCAACGCCATTCTAAGGAAGAGTACGATGCTAACGCTATCATGAAGCTT
>NZ_CEVWNY010000171.1:0-3610 GCF_982384815.1 Desulfitobacterium sp.
CCTGAGCCCTCCTTCTTTGCACCGAAATTTTATACATTTATATGCACTTAAAATGAAAAAAGACATCCTCAAGAGATGTCTTTCACTGGTAAATGCTGTTAGACTTTCGTCATTAAATGTGGCCCAAAATTTACCATGCTGCATATACTGTAACATAAAGGAGGTGTCATTTGAATGTACGGTAACGTTCCTGTCGGCAACCCCATTTGCTGCCCACCTATTTACAACTGCCGCGACTATTGTTGTCCACGAGTTGTTCCGGTGATTCAGCCAGTAGTAACTGTTAATCGCCAACATGTGGTTGATGTTCCTCAAGTGATTTATCGACCTGTTACCAGAAATGTCGTTGTTCCCGCGAATAACTTTGTTAACCCCGGATTCCCCGGAGCCCCCGGCTTGTTCAATACCGGAGTAGTCAATACCCGTTTTTTCTAAGCTAGCCTTTATTGCAGAATTTTAATCTAAAAGGCATATCCTATGCTTATAACAAATCACTTATCCCAAGACTTGGGGTAAGTGATTTGTGCTCATTAATTTAAAAAAATGTATGAGAGTCCGGTAATAACGAATACTAAGCCTATACCTAAATGTTTATTATTCAAAGGAGGTAGTTACGTGGCAAAGAAAATGAAAACGATGGATGCCAACCAAGCCGCTGCCGAAGCTTCTTATGCTTTGACCGAGGTGGCAACCATCTTCCCAATTACCCCTTCCTCACCAATGGCTGAGGCAGTGGATGAATGGTCGGCTCATAACAATAAAAATATTTTCGACCAACCGGTAAAAGTTGTGGAGATGCAATCCGAAGCCGGGGCAGCCGCTGCGGTCCATGGCTCCCTTCAAGCCGGGGCCCTGACTACCACTTACACCGCTTCCCAAGGTCTCTTATTAATGATTCCGGAAATGTATAAGATGGCTGGAAATCTTGTCCCGGCCGTATTTCACGTCAGCGCTCGGGGACTGGCTACCCATGCCCTATCCATCTTTGGCGACCATTCCGACATTAACGCTTGTCGTCAAACCGGCTTTACCATGCTTTGCGCCAATGATGTTCAAGAGGCCATGGATTTAGGCTACATAGCCCATCTCTCCGCCATTAAATCCCGGGTTCCCCATCTTCACTTCTTTGATGGCTTCAGAACCTCCCATGAAGTGCAGAAGATTGAGGTTACACCCTATGAAGAGATAGCCAAATTGGTGGATTATGAGAAGATCCAAGCCTTTCGCGACAATTCGCTAAACCCCAATCGCCCTGTCCTTAGAGGCACCGCCCAAAACCCGGATATCTACTTCCAGGGCCGGGAGGTTGCCAACCCTTTCTATGAAGCAGTCCCGGATATTATCGAGGACTATTTTAAGGAATTTAAGAAAATCACCGGACGAGAATATCATCCTTTCCAATATTATGGCGATCCCGAGGCGGAAAATATCATTGTTGCTATGGGATCAGTCTGCAACACCATCGAAGAAACTATCGACTTCTTAGCTCAGCGGGGAGAAAAATTTGGGTTAATTAAAGTCCATCTCTATCGCCCCTTCTGCTCGAAATACTTCTACGACGTTCTACCCAAGTCCGTGAAAAAAATTGCCGTACTGGATCGGACCAAGGAACCCGGTTCCACCGGTGAGCCCCTCTACTTAGACGTGATCCAGATGTTTAACCACGAAGAAAACAGACCCCTTATCGTTGGCGGCCGCTACGGACTTGGATCCAAGGATACTACTCCTTCACAAATCCTCGCTGTCTTTAAAAATCTTAAGCAAACCAAGCCCAAGGACCGTTTTACCATCGGTATCATAGATGACGTGAGCAATACCTCCCTACCCGAAGAGGAAATCATCGATACCTCCCCGGAAGGTACTATTCGTTGTAAATTCTGGGGATTGGGCTCGGACGGAACCGTCGGGGCCAATAAGAGTGCCATTAAAATTATCGGTGATAATACAGATCTGAATGTTCAGGGCTATTTCGAATACGACAGCAAAAAGTCCGGCGGAACTACCATATCCCACTTGCGTTTTGGCAAGAAACCTATCAAGTCTTCCTATCTGGTCTTTGATGCCGACTACATCGCTTGCCACAATAAATCCTTTATCTATAATTACGATATCCTCAAAGGTTTGAAAAAAGGCGGCAGCTTTGTCTTAAACTGCCCCTGGACCCCCGAGGAAGTTGCCGATCATCTGCCGGCCGGACTTAAACGCTATATTGCCCGGAACGATATCAACTTCTATCTCATCGACGCAATCTCCATCGCCGGGGAGATCGGCCTGGGCGGACGGATTAACATGGTTATGCAGGCAGCCTTCTTTAAGCTGGCCAATGTTATTCCCGTTGATGATGCTGTTCGCTATTTAAAAGATTCCATCAACAAAGTCTATGGTAAAAAGGGTGCCAATATCGTCTCCATGAACGAAAAAGCCGTAGATAAAGGAATTGAATCCCTGGTCAAGGTGGATGTTCCCGCCTCCTGGGCAAGTATACCCGATGAAAATATGCCCGTTAAAGCGGAACCGGATTTTGTTAAAAATATTCAGCGCCGCATGGAACGCCATGAGGGGGACGAGCTTCCCACCAGTGCTTTTGTCGGTATGGAAGACGGTACCTTCCCCTTGGGGACAACGGCCTATGAAAACGCGGGATCGCCGTCTATCTACCGGAATGGCAAATCGATAAATGTATTCAGTGTAACCAATGTTCCTATGTCTGCCCCCACGCTACCATTCGTCCTTTCCTCTTAGACGAAGAAGAATATGCTAAAGCACCTGATACCTTTAAAACTAAAAAACCCAACCTCAAAAAGCTGGAAGGATACCATTACCGGATTCAAGTTTCCCCCTTGGATTGCACCGGTTGCGGTAACTGCGCCGATATCTGCCCGGCACCGGGCAAAGCTCTGGTGATGAAGCCCGCCGACCATGAAATCGAAATGGAAGCGGAAAACTGGGAATTCGCCATGACCGTCACCGAAAAGCGTGATCTCATGGATGTAAAGACCTTGATCGGCAGCCAGTTTGCCCGCCCACTCTTAGAATTCAACGGAGCCTGCCCCGGTTGCGGTGAAACACCTTACGCCAAACTTGTTACACAACTCTACGGGGATCGCATGATTATTGCCAATGCCACCGGTTGTTCCTCCATCTGGGGAGGAAGCGCACCTTCAGTACCTTATACAACCAATGCCGATGGCAAGGGACCGGCCTGGATGAATCCTCTCTTTGAAGACAATGCCGAGTTTGGCTATGGTATCTATCTGGGCTCCAAACAAATACGGGAGAAAATCGCGCAAGTGATGAGTCAACTCCTGGATACCAACGTCGATGGCAACTTAAAAGAAGCTTTCCAGGATTGGTTAGATAACTTTAACGATGGTGAAGGATCTAAAAAGGCCAGTGCCCGGGTATTGGAGCTGCTCAAAAAAGAAGACGTTGCCGGCAATCCTCTCCTTCAAGAAATCATGGCCAGAAAAGACTATCTGGTTAAGCCCTCCGTCTGGATCTTCGGCGGATACGGCTTTGCCTATGATATTGGCTATAACGGCTTAGACCATGTTCTGGCCAGCGGGGATGATATCAATATCTTCATTTTTGATACAGAAGTTTACTCCAA
>NZ_CEVWNY010000172.1:0-3577 GCF_982384815.1 Desulfitobacterium sp.
AGTGAGGAAGATGAAATCTTAAAGAATTACAGTTAAGAAGATCTGTGCAGTTTTGAGGGAATAGGATCCCGAAAGGGATACTAAAACTTCAGATCTGGTGACAATGCCGGAGGGGTTCCACCCGTTCCCATCTCGAACACGGAAGTTAAGACCTCCAGGGCTGATGATACTTGGACCGCAGGGTCCTGGGAAAGTAAGTCGTTGCCAGGTAATGTACAAAGACCATCGCAAGATGGTCTTTTTGCGTGTAACTACATGAACGTGTAACTACATGAAAACGAGATAACGTACTGCATGATGCTCTGGGGTCGGTTCCACCTGTTCGGTACCCACACGGCTGGAGTATTCGTTAGAGGTGGCCGTGTGGCGAAAGGAATCCTCAGCGGATTAGCTTATCTTTGTAGTTTCCGCTTCGGTGAAAGTGTTCACTGGACACTTTCGTCAGTGAATAGTTTCGCGGCTTGCGGGCTGTGGGAAAATAATACTGAACGCGCCACCTACCTGGAAAAGTAATATCCACACTGCAGGAGTATTCGTCATGGGAGGCAGTGTGGCGAAAAGCTCAACCGCTTTTCGTGTTGCCAGGTAGTGCAGAGACCATTAATTACGATGGTCTTTTTGCTTTTTACTAGTGAAAACGACATCACAAGTGCATGATGCTCTGGGCAGGCATACATTTCCGTATCGGCAACAGGTTTATGCCAGCCTCTTGCTCACCTTCAAACTGCGATTGGTCGAAAATGTTTAAAGCTTGATTCATAACCCTAATACCTCCTTATTGATTCGCGTTTATTTTATCCTTTTGCGACTAAAATATTGAACCTATTTTTTATTCATAGTTAAAGATGAGAAAGGCTTCTTTACCTATAATAAGTATCTCCGTTTGGGAGATACTTTTTTATTATGAAGATATGCAAAAATCCTATGTGTATTTGAAAACCATTTATAAGATTACGTAAAAAGAGCAAACTAAGCTTGATGGTAGGAAAAAGTATAGTTTACAAAAGGATCAGGGTTAAAAAAGGAGGAAGGTATCTTGAAATCAAAAAGAATTGTCCTCGGTTTAGCGTTGCTTGCACTGATTATTACAGTGCTCGTAGGCTGTAATAAGCCTCAAAATCAAGGCAAAGCACCAAACCAAGGCCCACCGGCAACGAATCAACCGGCAAAGGCTGAATATGTAGGAGCAGACGCCTGTAAGAGCTGTCACTCGGAATATCACACTAACTTTTCCAAATCTCAACATGCTGGTGCCTTCAAGCCCCTATCGGATTATCCTTTAACACAGTCCGCAGGTGAAATCAAACTCTTTGATACTAAGGCTACCGATAAGTCTGGAACCATTAATTTGTCGAATAAGGATCAAGTTTACGGGGTTATGATGGACCATTATGTTATCGCTAAGGCCCCCGAAGGTTTTACGGAAAAAGTCTATCGTGTAGCGGCCCTTGAAAAATCCGGGGACAAATACACAATTAAACCGGCTAAAGGAACAGATGTGGACAAGGATGGAAAACCTGATTATACTGCAGAAAGCTTCACCTGTGGTGGTTGTCACGCACCTGGTATTGAAGTAAATTCTAAAGATTACGGTGTGTCCTGTGAATCTTGCCATGGTCCCGGCAGCAATCACGTCAACGCTACAACGAAGGCAGGAACAATGGATACAAGTGCTGCGGCTAAAGCTTGTAATTCTTGTCATGAAAGTAATCCAAGCAAGAATGATAAAGGCGTTTGGATCGCCAATACACACTATGGAACTCGGGATTATTTTGCCAGCAAACATGGCCAAAGCGCTTCCATGAATTGTCTGACCTGCCATGACTCTCATAAACCTAATGCCAGTGGGATGCTCTTAAAAGCAGATAAACCTAATGATATCTGCGCTAAGTGTCACCAGGGTAAGAACTTTGATCTGGATAAGTTGATGTGGAAGAACCCAACCGATCCGCGCGGTCACTTTACCAAAGACCACAGCTTTGGAGCACTTCCCTATGAAAAGCTGGGTGATGATCCGAAGACCCCTGATATTGAAATTAAGAATCAAGAGGCTATTGATATGATCACTAAATTGCTTCCCAATGCGGCTAAATAAGAGTTACGTCTAAAAGACTATAGACTCCCTCCTGATAATAATTATCGGCAGGGAGTCTTTCTGATTTGTGGAAATTCTTGACTTTATGATAAATTATAACCATTCGCAAGATAATAGGAGCTTTTGAGTGGAGGAACAAGACAACTGAGGATTATGGTCTTGCATATCTGAATGAAGATTCATAATATTATGATAAGGGTCCTTTATTTTAGTTGAGGGTGCTATGGCAAAGAAAAGTTATACAAGGGAGTGGGGATAATGAATTCGGTCTGGTACAATTTTTATGAGACTGGGGTAAGGCAATCTATCCCAATTGAGAACTTATCTTTATATGAAATGTTCGAGAGAAGTGTCCAAAACTATGGTGACCGTCCGGCCATTTTGTATGGAGGAAAGACTTGGACTTATTCCGATATGGACCGTGATGTGGATTGCCTTGCAAAAGCCTTAATTCGGCTTGGGGTTAAACCCAAAGATCGAATCTCTATCAATATGCCTAACTCTGCAACTTGGATAATTAGCTTCTTTGCAATCATGAAAGTTGGCGGAATTGTGGTACAAACCAATCCTCTTTATGTAGAAAACGAGCTTAAAGCTTTAATGAAAGATTCCGGTACCAAAGGGATGATTACCGTTGCCCCCCTTTACCCAAGAGTTCAGGGAATTCGTTCTGAAACCGATCTTGAATGGGTACTTGCCGAAGGATTAAAGGCCATGGGCATGAGTGAAGGCGAAGGAACATACGATTACCATTCCTGTGTCGATGATACTACCGATGTTGAATGGAGCAGGCCGGAGGTTGATCCTAAGTCGGACATTGCGGTTTTACAGTATACAGGCGGAACTACGGGAACCTCCAAAGGCGCTCAACTTAGTCATACTAATTTATATGCTAATGCGTATCAGATATGGGAATGGGTTAAAGGAATACCGGGGCAAGAGAAAACTCTTTGCGTTCTGCCGCTTTTCCATATTTATGCTTTAACGGTTTGCTTGAACATATCCATTTTTGGCGGAAGTGCGGTCATCCCTGTCCCCAGATTTGATATAGATATGCTTTTGAAGATTATTAACGATGAAAAGCCTACTCTTTTCCCTGGGGCACCAACTATGTACGTGGCATTAATTAACCATCCAAATATCAAGGAGTATGATGTCTCCTCGATCAAGGCCTGTGTCAGTGGTTCGGCTCCCCTGCCCATGGAAGTGGCTATCCGCTTCGGAGAGCTAACCGGTGGGAAATTGGTCGAGGGCTATGGGTTATCGGAGGCATCCCCGGTTACTCATGTTAATCCCTTGGATAATGCCCGGGTTGGTTCGATAGGTGTTCCCGTTTCTAATACTGAAGTAAAAATTGTTGATCTCGAAACCGGGGATAATGAGCCCCCACCAGGAGTAGTAGGCGAATTGGTGGTTAAGGGCCCGCAGGTAATGCTGGGATATTGGCAAAGGGAAAATGAGACAAAAGCGGTTTTACGGGAT
>NZ_CEVWNY010000173.1:0-3425 GCF_982384815.1 Desulfitobacterium sp.
ATGAGCTTGCAGATCTGATGATGGTGGCCGCCAATGAAGTAGAAGAATCTATTTGCCGTCTTGCTCAAATGGCGAGGGCGGCGGGAATCCATTTGGTTATTGCGACGCAAAGGCCTTCGGTAGATGTTATTACAGGGGTAATCAAAGCGAATATTCCCAGCCGTATTTCCTTTGCCGTAAGTTCTCAGATTGATTCACGTACCATTCTTGATTGCACAGGTGCCGAGAAATTATTGGGTAGAGGGGATATGTTATATTCACCTCAGGGAATGAATAAACCTATGCGTGTTCAAGGCTGTATGGTAACCGATGATGAGGTGCAGAGGGTTATTTCCCACTGGAAGGCCCAAGGGTCCCCGGAGTATCTCGATCCGGAAGGCTTCACAAATGCCGGTACAACGGAAAAAGGGGAAGGTGGTGGCCCGGATGATGAGTTGTTTGTTGAGGCCGGTCGGCTTATCATCACTACCGGTATGGCATCTGTTTCCTATTTGCAGCGCAAGCTGAAATTGGGCTATGCCAGGGCTGCCCGCTTGATTGATTTGTTGGAGGACGAAGGAGTGGTCGGCGGCTATGAAGGCAGTAAACCACGTCAAATCTTGCTGACTATAGAAGAATTTGAAGAGCGCTTTGGTTAAATTCTCCGTCAAGATGCCTTGCACATTCACCCCGCGTCGGAGCTGTTCACTTGTCGCCTTTGCTACCACGCCAAACCTCCGGGTAATACGTGATGTGAACCCCTGGCGCGGCTTTACGCTTTGGCGACAGCGTTTACGACGCTCCTCTGCTATAAAGGTTCAATCTACAAGGCAGCTCGCCTGTTTATCTGATGGTGCAGTATAGCGACATACATATTTTCTGGAAGTGAGAGGAAATACTAATCCTGATCCATTTGTTAGACTGTAGTTGGAAAGGAAGGAGCAGGATTATGAGCATCCAATTAAAATGTGACGCTGTTAACTGTTTGTACAATCGCAGTCGTTTATGTTCTGCGGAGAAGATCGAGGTTCAAGGTGGGCAAACCATGGGAGGAGATGCCACCTTCTGTGGTACCTTTAGCTCAAAAACGGTGGGGAACTTCATTTCTTCTCTGGGAAATATGAATTACAGCGAAGCCCTCAGGCAGACTGTCTCTGCGGAGCCGGTTATGGACCCTACGGTCCATTGTAATGCAGTGAATTGTACCTATAATTCCGATAAAATGTGTCATGCGGATCAGGTTGAAATTCGCAATGAGGTTTCTAATACAGCCGAAGAAACGGAATGCGAAACCTTTTACCCGAAAAATTAAGGAATGACTCTTTAGTCAAAAGCTTGCCTAATCTTATGGCAAGCTTTACTTTTTTTAATGTATAATAGAAATTATGGAAAAGACAAAAAGGAATTATGAAGGAGCAAACGATGGACTTGAGTATGAAAGGGTTATTTGTTTTCGTAGCAATGTTAGGTGGAATGATGCTCGCTGTCCAAACCCCTATTAATGGCTCCTTGGGTCGACGAATCGGGGGAATCGAAGGGGCGCTGGTATCCTTTACGGTGGGAATGATATGCCTAACCATTGTCGTATTGGTTTTTGGACAAGGTAATCTCAGGGAAGTGGTTGCAGTTCCCAAATTGTTTTTGATCGGGGGAGCTTTAGGGGCAATTGCTGTAACTTGCTCGATCTTAGCTGTTCAAAGAATCGGAGTGGCAGGGACTTTAACTGCAGCTGTTGTCGGTCAGCTTCTAGTAGGAATAATCATCGATCATTATGGAATTTTAGGGGTAACGAGAACTCCCTTGGATAGCTATAGATTATTGGGGCTATTACTGATGATCGGCGGACTGTATCTGATCTTAAGGCAGAATTTATGATTATTTTGCACATAAGCACAATTCCTAATTGCCACCGCCATAATTTACCTTTGCGAAACATATAATAAAGTAGTAAATATTTTTAGAAAAGGACTTGTGGAAATCAAGGTCAGATTTCCATTAACTTTCAGGAGGGTTGGAATGAAAATTCGCAGCAATACTTTGTGGATACCTCTAATTATTTTATCCCTCCTTTTTAGTCTGCTTTACTTCCGGTATGCTCTTTTTCCCGGTGGGATTCGGGCGGAAGCGATCAATCTATTCGGCTTGGAACAGGTTCAGCAAGGAAGGTCTTATAGTAAAGGAATCAGAATCTCCTATATCCTTAACTTCATGCTTCAGGCCTTCTTTCTTATCTGGTTCCTAACCCTGGGCCGAGGCAGCCGCTTCTCCCAAGCATGCGAGCTCTGGGCAGGGAAAAATAAATGGCTGGGCTTTATGGCTTTTTATTTTGTTCTTTGGGTTATTTTAACTTTACTTAGCTTGCCTTTTACTTTCTTCAGCGGTTTTTATTGGCAGCATTTATGGGGATTCTCGACCCAAACCTTGGGGTTTTGGTGGGCCGATTTCCTTAAACAATCTTTAATCGATCTGGTTTTGGGTGGTATGGGCGCCCTGCTTTTGTACTTTGCTTTTCGTGCCTGGCCCAAAACATGGTGGATCATTTGCAGCGTTTTGTTTTCACTCTGGCTGATAATCCAGAGTCTGCTTTGGCCGGTTATCGTTGCTCCCATCTTTAATAATTTTCAGCCCATTGGTGACTTAGAGATTAGAGATACAGTTTATGAGCTGGCGGAAAAGGGCGGTTTAGGGATTGAGGAAATACTTGTCATGGATGCCAGTCAAAGAACAACTAAAGCCAATGCTTATTTTGCCGGTGTCGGAAAAACGAAGCGGATTGTCCTTTACGACAATCTTTTAAACCAGTATTCTTTTGCCGAAGTTAAGGCGGTAATTGCTCATGAGATGGCTCATTGGCAAAAAGGTCATATTGCCAGAGGGCTAGCCTTAGGAACTTTGGGGAGTTTTTTAATCTGGGGAGGAGCCTATTTGGTTCTTCGACCGAAAATGTCCAGGAATCATGTTCCACCCCTTGCCTGGGCCATATTTGCTCTGTATATATTGCTAATCAACTTTACCAGTGCACCGATTCAGAATTCCTTTTCCCGACAGATGGAAATTGAAGCAGACCAAACTTCCGTCATGCTGACAAAAGACCCGGCCACAGCGGTCAGGCTACAGGTTAATCTGGCCCTGAAAAATCGTTCCGATCTATCACCGCCGGGGTTTATTGAATGGTTTAGTTATACACACCCTTCGGTACTGACCCGGATCGAAAAAATACGAGAAATCGAGTCAAGTAGTGAATGAAGTAAGGATAAGTCAACTGGACTTCAGGCGGATATGGACTTCCGCCCGAACTTTCCTATATACTATATAAATAGGATTGATCTGCTTAGAGCGGCAAGTAGAGAGTGGAGGTTGCGTAATGGACTTTTTGGTTGTGGATTTTGAGTTTTCGGTTCCTCGCAGTTATGGTAAGCCGAGAGCCTGGTTTCCGGAAATTATTG
>NZ_CEVWNY010000174.1:0-3372 GCF_982384815.1 Desulfitobacterium sp.
GCATGATGACCAAGCGCATGATTCAGTTTGCGGAACAAAGCCTTAAAAACGGTGGCCGCATCTAACGTACATTAGTCCCTTTAGAGGTATCCGCAAGGATACCTCTTTATTATTGTCATCTAAAAAAGAGCGGTTACCCGCTCTTTAATACTTAATTGTTCCTTCGGTTTCCGCTAAAGACTTCTTTTTCGAATCCAGATGCTTTCTTACATCTTTAATTTGATGAGGTGAGAGCTCCTCAGCATTTTCTGCCAGAAACTTCTCATTCTTTTGGATATTTTTTAGGGTTAACTCCATTTTCTTCAAATCTTCGTTTTGTGGTTTATTTCCATCTTTTCTAGGCATCCATTATCACCTCTCAATTATTTTTACCTATTAAAAACTAAAGATACTTCTTTTCAAAAGAATGTGTTGGAAATTACTTTGGCAACTTCCGCCAATTTGATATAATACTAAGTAAGAATTAACGGCAGTTAATACTATTAGAAAGGAGAAAAAAATGAAAATTAAATCCCTTTGTTCACCCGATCCTCATCTTCTGGAAAAGGAAGTCAATCAGTGGCTAGAGGATAACAGCTGGGTTATCATTAAAAACGTTACCCAAAGCTCCGGGCAAGCTCACTTGATCTGTATTTGGTATGAGGAACCAAATGTCCCTGTGTTGGGATAAAGGAAACTAGCTTCCTATGTCCACGAAGTGGATAAATCCAAATAATTCATGCCATAATAAAGGAAATGTCAGCTAAAGCTTGAAACAAAGAAAACTAAGCTTCTAAATGAAGGGACTGTAGCTTCATGAAAATCTCGATTTTTATCACCTGTCTTGGTGACACGATGTTTCCGGATCTAGGGGTGACTATGTCCAAGATTTTTACTCGCTTAGGACATACCGTAGACTTTCCCGAAGGACAATTTTGTTGCGGTCAGATCTCCTTTAACTCCGGTTACATGGATGACACCCGCACTGTAGCTCGGGCACTCATTGATGCTTTTGAAGACAGTGAAGTGGTGGTAGGCCCCAGTGGCTCCTGTATTGGTATGATCCATCATAATTATCCCGCCTTATTTAAGGATGACCCGGTCTATAGCCAAAAAGCTAAAGACCTCATCGACAAAAGCTACGAGTTCTCGCAATTCATTGTTAATGTTCTTAAAACACCCGATCTTGGTGCCAAGTATAAGGCTAAAGTTACTTACCATCCTTCCTGCCATGCCACCAGACTCTTGGGATTAAGAGAGGAGCCCATGACCCTACTGAAAAATATCGAGGGTTTGGAAATTGTTCCACTTCCGGAGGCCCATCTCTGCTGCGGCTTTGGCGGAACATTTTCTGTTAAAATGCCCCGTATCTCCGAAGCTATGGTAGCCGAAAAAGCCCATCATGTTCTGGAGTCCGGAGCCGATATCCTAACGGGATTAGACATGGGCTGCTTAATGAACATATCCGGATATATGGAGAAACACGGACGCTCTATTCCTGCCATGCACGTTATCCAATTGCTCGGAAAGGGGTTGTAAAGTATGTCACTGGATAATCACTATGATGTAGATGCCGCCCTTGATAAGGCACTCAAAGATGATTTTTTGCGTATGGCAACCCGCCGGGCCACGGATAAATTAAGAAACAATAAGCTAGCCATCACCGAAGAATTAGGCAACTGGGAAGAATGGCGCCACGTGGGGGAACGGATACGTAATCACGTAGTTGAAAACCTCGATTACTATCTAAATATGCTTATTGAAAACGTGGAGAAAAACGGCGGCATTGTCCATTTGGCGAAAACCCCCGAAGAAGGGGTCAAGATTGTTCAGGATATCTTTAAAAAGCACGGCTTTAAATCAGTAATTAAGTCTAAATCCATGATCACCGAGGAAATTCATCTTAACCCGGTACTAGAGAAGGACGGTATCGAAGTTGTCGAGACAGACCTTGCGGAGTATATTATTCAGATCGCTAACGAACCACCGTCCCATATTATTGTTCCGGCGATGCATAAAACCCGGGATCAGATTGCCAAACTATTCGAGCCGATCGCCGGTCATCCCCTAAGCTCCGATACCCCTACCCTAACTAAATTTGCGCGGGGGCAAATGCGTGAAAAATTCCTTTCCTGTAAGATTGGGATCACCGGTTGTAACTTTGCGGTGGCGGATACGGGGACGATTACGATGGTCACTAATGAAGGTAATGGTCGAATGACCAGTACTATGCCCGAAGTACAAATAACCATGATGGGAATGGAACGGATTGTTCCTTCCTTTAAGGAACTTAGCGTGGTGCTTAATCTGCTTGCCCGCAGCGCAACCGGTCAAAGGCTCTCGGTGTATACTACTATGATTACTCCCCCCAAAAAAGATGAAGACTTGGATGGGCCAAAGGAATGGCACCTCGTCATTCTTGACCATAATCGCTCCGAAATCCTCGGCGATATTGATTTCCGTTCTTCTCTTCGCTGCATCCGCTGCGGAGCCTGCTTCAATGTCTGCCCGGTTTATCGTCAAGTGGGTGGACATGCCTATGGTTCCGTATATTCCGGACCAATCGGTGTGGTCATCACCCCCTTATTGGAACGTGATTATGAAAAGTGGGGACATTTACCCTACTATTCCTCCCTCTGCGCAGCCTGTTCCGAGGCTTGCCCGGTGCGGATTCCTCTTCATGACCTAATCGTTAAACATCGGGATCGCAAAGTTTTAAGAGGTTATACTTCCAATGTCGAGAAGAAGATCTTCAAATACTATGGCTATTACTTCTCTCATCCGAAAACCCTTAGTAAATTTGTCCGCTTAGGATCCAGGTTCCAATTTATCTTAATGCGCAACGGCCGCATTACCGGAGGACCGCCGCCCCTTAGCAATTGGACCCGGAGCAAGACCTTGCCACCGGTTGCCAAACAAATGTTCAGGGATAAATGGCCTGAGCTGGAAAAGGAACTTAAACAAGTACAGCGAGGTGATAAATAATGAGCGATCGTCAACAATTTATCGCAAATATCGCTAATAAGCTCGGTCGCCCTACTCCCACAACGGTAGAGCCTTTGGTACTTGATTTTCCCCGCTATCGCTTAAACACTCAAGAAGAACGGATCGAAAAATTTCTTAAAATGTACGAAGCAATGGGGGGAAAGGGGACAAAAGTCTCTACTTCCACTGAGGCAGTGGAGGCCTTAAGAAATTGGTTTGGCGAAAAACCACAGTGGTTGACCGACAACAATATCATTATCTGGAGCGAGCTCCCTACCATGGCCCGGGCTTGCCTTGAGGAGTTAGGCTGGCCTGCCCGAACTTATAGTGACCTTCCCACCAATCGGGAGGAGCGTCACGCCTTCATCGACAAGGCCGAGCTTGGTATCACCGGTGCTGATTTTGGCA
>NZ_CEVWNY010000175.1:0-3227 GCF_982384815.1 Desulfitobacterium sp.
AACAATCATTACCGAGAATTACACCACGGCACAGCGTTTCCTAAATGAGGTGGATGCAGCTGCGGTCTATGTCAACGCTTCCACTCGCTTTACTGACGGTGGACGCTTTGGCTTTGGTGCCGAGATCGGCATCAGTACCCAGAAGCTTCATGCCCGCGGCCCGATGGGACTAAGAGAACTTACGACCGTAAAATACATGATCTATGGGGAAGATCAGATCGTAAACTAAATTAATAGGGCTATACTTTCATTTGATGTTCTCCAATTTTAAACTGGCCACTTGTACTTGAATTTTCTTTGACACTTATGGTGGAGCTTTCCATGGATTCAATTCCCAATATAATTGGCTTAAGACTCTAGCATACTAAATTTAGAGTTTCATATGGGTGTCTTGTCTATTGATTTAAGGAGGAATTGAAATGGATAAGAGGATCCTGGAAAGCGTTAAAGAATTTTATCGAAATGTCAAAGAACAAGAATTTTCTCTGGATTTGATTCCGACTCCGACTCTAGAAGACTTTCCTGAGGAGCAAGAGCGAAGAACAAAATTCTAATAATTGGCAGGAAACACCGATAAGTGCCTTGAAGGTACAAATTGATACTTAAACACTGGATATAGAATCGATAATGAAAAGAATACAAGTTAAACCTCCCCGGTCTGTACGAGGAGGTTTTTCAATGTTCAAATATAGGTACCTTTAACGTTTTAAATGATAATCCAAGGCCGTCTCGCTGATTTCTACGATCTTTCGCAGGGAATCCACTAATTCTTCTTGAAAAGTGGCAATACTCCTGGAAATCTAAGAGTGAATATAGAATAATCTGATTTTGATTTAAAGAAAAATTAACAAAGGAAAACAAACGGATGATGTAGAAATTTATCAAGAGAGGTCTTTAATCGATTAGGATAGTTTAAAAGGTTCTAGGATAAATTTAATTATTTGAAACATTTTTCGAAGGAGGGGAAAAAATAATGAGAAGTATCAGAGGTAGGTTTTTAATCATCATAGCGAGCATCTTTCTGTTTGTTTCGTTAATTCAGGCCTTTAGTTTTGGTTCCTTCTATTTTGTAAGTCAAGGGATTCAAACGGCAATTAAGACCGAGAAGCTTAAGCTTTCGGTGGTTCAAGTACAGCAATGGTTAACGGATATCAGTGCCACAAGAGCTACCGGAGGTTATGATGATGGTTTTGAGGAAGCTGAAAAATGGACTAAAGAATTTAAGCAGCAACTAACAGAGTTGAAGGAGCTCAACCCGTCCCGCGCGCAGGCCTATGAAGAAATAAATGTTTCTTTCGATACTTATTATGCTGTGGGGAAAAAGATGGCTCAGGCTTATATTGACGGTGGTCCTGATGCCGGTAATAAGATTATGGCGGAATTTGATCAGACGGCTAATGAGATCAATGGCCAGGTGGATCAACTGCGGCAGGAGGCCATGGCTAGAGCGGATGTTAGGGACGAAATGCTTGCCATTATTACCAGAGTAATTGTTGTAGGTACGGTGGTTTTTCTAGTCAGTATCCTTTTGGCAATCTTTATGAGTAATCGAATCATCAAGCCAATCCAAAAATTGCTTAAGGTGATTGAAAAGGCTGGTCAAGGTGATCTTCAGGTTCAAGTGGAGATAAAAGGTCGCGATGAGACCGCTCGTTTAGGGAAAGCCTTTAATGAAATGCTTAGTAAGCAAAGGGAAATTGTCACCCATGTGATCCAGACTGCTCAAGCCGTATTAGCTTCATCCCAGGAACTATCCGCTACGGCTCAAGACAGTCGGGTCCGTATGGAGGAAATCACGGCTTCAATCGAACAGATCTCCGCAGGAATGCAGGAGAATGCCTCCAGTGCGGAGGAAACTAGGACAGTAACAGAAAATGTTGCTGAAAATACGCTAACTGTTGCCGATCAAGCCCAAAAGGGTGCTAATGCCAGCAGGATGGTTCGCGATCTTTCTCAGGAAGGGAAGAAAGATATTTTGAACAATTTGGAGACGATGAAAGGCATTGAGATAGTTACACGGGATATTGCCGGTGCAATTGAGCAACTGCGTTTAAGTTCGGAAAAGATTGGTACGATTTCTAATACCATCAGCGGTATTGCCGATCAAACTAATTTACTGGCTTTAAATGCTGCCATTGAAGCAGCGCGGGCAGGGGAGCAGGGACGGGGATTTGCGGTGGTTGCCGAGGAGGTTCGCAAATTAGCTTCGGAAAGCAGCACCGCTGTAGAGGAGATCTCGGCTTTAGTTCTTTCTATCCAAAAGGAGATTGCTGATGCCGTTGAAAAAATGAACATTGGTGCCAAAGAGGTCGCCCAGGGGAAAGAAGTATCCTACAAAGTGGAAGCAGAGTTTGGAACCCTTGAACAGTCTGTACAGGAATTGGATGCCACTATTGATACCATCGCCCAATCGGCTCATGCTCAGTCTCTTGCTGTTAAGCAAGTTGCTGAGGCTATCGCGGCCATAAGTACCACTACTAATGAAGTAGCTATTAGTAGTGCTAACGTGACCGGTCATGTCGAGGAACAAAATAATATCATGAGTCAACTTAGTATTGCCAGTGAAGAATTGGCGAGAATGGCGGAAGGCCTAAGTGATATGGTCAAGGATTTTAAGGTGTAATTATTAGCGCTAAAAAGGATTTTTTTCTTGCGAATTTTATAGAATAACTCTATACTTGTAACAATATCCGATTGGATTGGTTTGAAGTAGAAATTGGGGTGTATGAAATGAGTATGAAATTTATAAAGAAGTTACCACCGGCGGAAGAGATCATAGCGCACTTGCCTTTAAGTAAAAAGGTAAGCGACCTTCGTGATAAACGGGTAGCAGAAGTAAAAAAGATCTTGGCAAGCGAAGACAACCGTTTCATTTTAATAATTGGTCCCTGCTCGGCAGACCATGAAGATCCGGTTTGTGAGTATATTGAACGCTTAGCCAAGGTTCAAGAAAAGGTCAAAGATACCATTCACATCGTTCCCAGGATTTATACCAACAAGCCCCGTACTACCGGGGAAGGCTATAAGGGGATGGTTCATCAGCCAGACCCGGAAAAAGCACCGGATATGTGTGAAGGTATTAAAGCCATTCGTCGTCTGCATATTCGCGCGATCTCTGAGTTTGGTATGCCGGCTGCTGATGAAATGCTTTATCCGGAGAATTACAGTTATCTAGCCGATGTCTTAGGTTACGTTGCTATTGGAGCTCGTTCCGTGGAAAACCAGCA
>NZ_CEVWNY010000176.1:0-2936 GCF_982384815.1 Desulfitobacterium sp.
AAAGAAGGTTTTTATAGAAACGCTGAATAGTCATCAACAAGGTCATGACAAATGTGCCTACCATAATAACAACATAGATGCCCATACTGATCACAGCCGGTGTTTCAAATTGTTGAGTGGCGCTTAACGCCATGGTAAAACGGTTAATCACGGCAAAAACCAATAAGGCGAGAAATAAAGGTAAAAAAACACGACTGGTGGCCTTGATTTCATATTTCATCAATTTCACTAACATCTGAACACCTCCCGGAATAGGGCATCTACCGATTTTCCCTTTTCGCTGCGGATTTCATCCACTGAAGCAGTCAGGGCTACTTGCCCTTGGTTAATAAAGACAACGTAATCCAAGATATTTTCAATTTCGGAAATTAGGTGGGTGGAAATTACCACGGTACCATGCTCATTGTAGTTACTGAGAATGGTTTTAAGGATATAATCACGTGCCGCGGGGTCCACTCCCCCAATGGGCTCATCCAAGAGGTAAAGCTCTGCTTCCCGACTCATGACCAGGATAAGCTGAACTTTCTCCTTGGTACCCTTGGACATGGTCTTAAGTCTATCATTGGCATTAATATTGAGGCTTCGCAGCATATCATAGGCCTTCTCAGGCTTAAAATCCTCATAAAAATCCTTAAAAAGCTCAATGATTTCATGGACTCGCATCCAATCATTAAGATAGGTTTTTTCCGGTAGATAGGAAACGATCTTTTTAGTCTCGATCCCCGGTTTCTTTCCGCTAACGAGGAGTTCTCCACTGGTGGGAGTTAATAGTTCATTAGCCAGTTTGATCAAGGTGCTTTTACCGCTGCCGTTAGGCCCGAGGAGACCGATGATCTGCCCCCGACCAAGAGTTAGATTGACATTATTAAGGGCGACCCTGTTACCGAATTTTTTGGTCAAGCCCTTGCATTCTAAGATCGGGTTCATTTTTTCATCTCCTCTGCCAAGTTATTAATAATGTTTAAAATCTCTTTTTGCTCAAATCCCATTAACTTCATTTTCTCAAGAAACTCTAAGATCTGTTCTCTAGCCACTTTAGTTTTTGCCATCTCTACCATACGCGCATCCTCCGTTACCGACCGACCGCTGGTGCGGTGGGTAAAAATCAAACCATCCTCTTCTAGTTTGGCTAAAGCCCTTTGCATAGTGTTGGGATTCACCGCCGCCTCCTGAGCCATATCCCGTACCGAAGGAAGCTTCGACCCTAAGGGGTATACTCCGGAAAAGATCATCATCTGAATCTGCTCAATCAGCTGGGTGTAGATTGGCCTGTCATTTTTCAATTCCCATGACATGTTCTCACCTCTTGTATCAATGTATTACTGTATCGTTGTACTAATTCCTTAATACAATAATACATCATTTACACTAGATGTCAAGGGATTTATATTTGAATTTCTCAATTATTTTCTTCTCATGTTGCACGGAAAATCTAATTAAGCAAAGAAAAAACCATGATCGGATCGAACTCCAGATCATGGCAAATAACCGCGTTTATTCACTCATAGCGCAAAGCTTCCACAGGACTCATCTTGGCTGCCTTGCGAGCCGGGTAAAGGCCGAAGAAGAGCCCAATCGTTGTGGAAAAGACAAAAGCAATTACAATGGTCATGGGGGATATGGCCGGTGGAATCTTCGCCAGCCCTGCGGCAAGGACACCGCCGCCGATACCGAGCAAAGCACCGATCGCCCCGCCTATAGAACAAATGACGACTGCTTCAATAAGAAATTGGATCATAATATCCTTATATCTGGCCCCTAAAGCCTTGCGGATGCCGATTTCTCTTGTCCGCTCAGTCACTGAGACCAGCATGATATTCATGACCCCGATTCCTCCTACCAAAAGGGAGATGGCAGCGATGGAACCAATCACCAGCTGCAAAATGGTCATGATGGTATCAATCTGTTCCACATTTTGCTGCAGACTGTAAGCTTGATAGCTATTCTCCGTATGGTGACGGCTGTTCAGGATCTTTTTCGCCTGGTTCATAGCACTTTCGGTTTTATCTTTACTCACGGCACTGGCTTCTATATAAGGAACATAATCGATATTAACCATGTTTTGCAAAGCGGAATAGGGAATATAAACGGAAGAAGGCTGATTCGGCCCTCCCATCAAGAAGCTTTCATCCCGCTGGGTTATCCCGATGACCGTATAGGAGATGCCAAAGATATTGATTTGCTTTTTTAGGGCTTCTCCCCTGCCGAAAAGGTCTTCAGCCAGCTTACTGTCAATAACGACTACTCTTCTCCCTCCTTTTTCATCCTCTTCAGATAGAAACCGGCCTTTTTCCAGCTTAATATTTCTAACATGTTTGTATTCAGGCCAAACCCCATAGGTATACACCCGTTTGCTTTTTCTTTCATACTGGGCAGAAAAAGACCAGGAATCAGCCGGGGAGATATATTTAATATCCGGGGCCACATTCCGGATTACTTCTAAATCCTGAACCGTTATCATATCGGCTTGGGTAAGAGGAGATTGCTCGTCGCTGCGGGGATAAACAGAAAATAAATTGGTACCGATATTTTCCAGAGAAGACATAATAGCAGCTTGCCCCACCTGCCCGATAGCCACGACGGTAATTACTGCCGCTACCCCGATAATAATACCAAGCATTGTCAAGGCAGAGCGCATTTTATTGGCTCTGATCCCTTCGAAAGCTACCTGGACGCATTCTTTAAAATTCATACCGGCCCCTCCTCCATCGCAGGGAGCCCGGCCAGAATATCCCTGGCCTGAACCGGTTCTTCCACCGCTTCATCTTCCATGAGCAGGCCATCCCGAAATTTAAGAATTCTTTGGGTATGCTGGGCGATTTCAGGTTCGTGGGTGACCAGGACAATGGTCACTCCCTGCTGATTGAGCTCCTGAAAAATAGCCATCACTTCTTCTCCCGAACGGGTGTCAAGATTGCCGGTGGGTTCATCCGCCA
>NZ_CEVWNY010000177.1:0-2712 GCF_982384815.1 Desulfitobacterium sp.
CGCTGATAGCATCACCAGTACCAGTAAAATCAAACGACTCTCATTGCGGCGGGTCAGTCCATTATTCCAGAACATAAGGCCTCCTCAATACATATACAAATTTTTCTAAATTAACCGAATCCCTCTGTGAACCATGCCAAGCCCAACATTCAGGCAAGGCAAAAGCAACAACCTACGTATTGGTCAAGATACTTCGCTAATCGCTCAGTATGACAAACGACATGTCATCCTGAGCGTCTCACCTGGTTATGCCATCCTGAGCGTCTCGCCTGGTTATGCCATCCCGAGTGCCTCACCTGGTTATGTCATCCTGAGCAAAGCGAAGGATCTAATGCCACAAAGAAGGCTTGCTTCGTAATCCTATCCAAGCACCCCTAGAATCACCTGCGCGATTTCCTCCTGCTGCTCCTTTGTTAATTCCGGATAACAGGGGATGGCCAACGCTTGCCGGCATGCTTCCTCGGCAATGGGGAAGTCTCCTTCTTCATAGCCAAGATAAGCCATGGCCTTTTGCAGATGCAGAGGTACCGGATAATAGATAGCATTGGCAATGCCCTTATCCTTTAAAGCGGCCATAAGCTGCTCTCTTTGAGCTGTCCTTAAGACATAAAGATGGAAGACATGTTTACTATCCCCATCTACATAAGGCAGAATTACCTTCCGGGCCGACCCTAAAGGAGCCAACAGTTCATCATAAACCGCCGCTTTTTCTGCCCGAGCTTTGTTCCACTGATCGATATACCGAAGCTTGACACGTAGAATCGCGGCTTGGAGCTCATCTAAACGGCTGTTAAAGCCGATTTCATCATGAAAATACTTAGTCTTGCAGCCATGAAAACGCAGGACCCGGAATTCCTCTGCCAAAGCATCATCATTGGTTACGATCATGCCGCCGTCCCCATAGCCTCCCAGGTTCTTAGTGGGAAAAAAGCTAAAGGTTCCCGCATCGCCCATTGAGCCTGCTTTATGTCCTTTATATTCTGCCCCTATAGCCTGAGCTGCATCCTCAATTACTTTTAAATCATACTTTTGAGCAAGCGCCAGGATCGGGTCCATATCCGCCATTTGGCCAAAAATATGGACAGGGATGATCCCTTTGGTCTTAGGAGTAATCTTAGCCTCCAGTTTAGCCACATCCATATTCAGAGTATGAGGATCAATTTCCACAAAGACCGGGGTTGCTCCCACTTGAGCGATACATTCCGCCGAAGCAAAAAAGGTAAAGGGACTGGTAATCACCTCATCCCCAGGACCGATTCCACAAGCCTTTAGAGCAATCACCAGAGCATCGGTACCATTGCCTACAGCAACAGCATGCTTAGTACCGCAATAAGCGGCGATTTCTTCTTCGAACTTCTTCATCTCCGGACCAAAGATAAATTTAGCAGAATCCAAGACCCCTAAGACGGCCTGGTCAATTTCTTCTTTAATAGTAAGATATTGAGCTTTCAAATCTAACAAGGGAATCGACATAGCAAATTCGTCCTTTCATAATATAATACGGTAGAAATTCTACACTTAAGGGTACAACGAATAAGTTTACTTTTCAAGGCATGTCCCAGGGATTTTAGCCGAAAACTAATGAATAGTAATGAGGGGTGTGACAATCCGCGGCGGCATGGTAAGGCATTAAAGGGTAATTTACACCATATGTGGCGATATCGGGTGGGCGGTTATCGTTTGCTTGCAGAAATTAATGACCGTGAAATTATAGTACTAATCGTAGCTGTAGGCTATCGTAAAGAAGTTTATAGCAAATAATTTTTTGAAAAGGGAAGTTAACCAAAAAAAGATCTTTTCGTCGTGATTTTGGTTATAATTTTAGGTAAGAAATGTTATAATAGATTTAGACAATGATTATTGGAGGTGAGAAGGTGTCTATCATTAAATCGATATTGGAGGAAGAGTATGAACGTCTTGAGCGAATGAAAAAAGCTTATAGCGTAAAGATAGCCTCCCTTCCCAAAGGAAGCATTCAGGAAAAGAAAATTCGAAACCATGTTTACTACTATTGGGTTTATAGAGAAGGTGGCCAGACTATTAATAAGTATCTTGAGGACGACGAGGCTCTAATACTAAGACGAAAAATTGAACAACGCAAGAAATTCGAGAAGGAAATCCAATCAATCGATGAAGATTTCAAAATTATTCGAAGGGCTATCCGTGTATGAATAAGCAACAAGAAGTTTTCTACGAGACTTTGCAGGCATTAAATCAAATTGGGATTCTGAAGCACTTCATGTTAATAGGTAGCTGGGCAGAGTTTGCATACGAGCAAGACTATTTAAGGAACTTTGAAGCAAATCTCCAAACTAGAGATTTGGACTTTTTGCTTCGAAATCTAGCTCTACCAAAAGAAAAAATCAATCTGAAACAAGTGCTGGAAGATAACTATGATTTTGTTGCTTCGACTGACCCCATTACGGGCATAACTAAGTTTTTTAAAGGCGGAACACTTGAAATTGAATTCTTAGTTAGAGAGTTAGGAGCGGGAAGCATAGAACCTTATCATGCACGAGGACTGGGAATTAAGGTTGAAGGTCTTAGAAATATGGAATTACTGCTTGACAACCCTATCTCATGCAGAATAAAAGACATAGAAGTTATAGTACCTTCCCCTCATGCATATGCTCTTCACAAATTGTTGATCAATAAACGAAGAAAGCCCGAAAAACGCAGTAAAGATATCCGTTCGGTTGTAAAAGTTCTTGA
>NZ_CEVWNY010000178.1:0-2654 GCF_982384815.1 Desulfitobacterium sp.
TCCCGAATCATTTGATAAATATTGCAATGTTCCTCAAGAAGCCGGGAGGTGGTTCCTTCTGTAGCGGAAATCCAAAGGGCACGAGTCACTTGCAAAGTCTGCCCCATAATTTCCTGGACTGTATTCATCATCCGATCCAGAAGGGGATTCTCACTGGCTTTAGCTAGGGTTAGATGAAATTTTAAATCAAGGGTCTCACTGTTCTTAGCCTCAGGGAGATCTTCCTCCATCTGCTCGATAAGTTCCTTCAGAATCGCCAGATCCTCATCCTTGCGCCGCATAGCAGCTAGGCCGGCTGCCTCCACCTCTAAAGCCTTGCGGACTTCTAAGATGTTTTGGAGTTTATCCTTTTCTAATAGAAGAATAAAGCTTAAGGGCTCAATAACGGCGTTGGAGGGATTGGCTTTAACAAAAATGCCACCCCCCTGGCGTATCTCCAAAATCCCCGTTAGACTGAGGGCAGCCAAAGCTTCGCGGACCGAGGTTCGCGATACCTGAAAACGTTCCGCCAGTTCATTTTCCGTAAGAAGTTTATCTCCGGGAGCAAGCTCCCCTTTTATGATAAGGGCTTTAATTTGTTCTAAAATAATCTCCGTAGTCCGCTTGCTTTTAATCGGTCGAATATCCATACCAGTACCTCTCAAATTCTGCGCCTTATGTCCACGCTATTCAGACTTCCATGCCACTATGTACATCACTGAAAAAAACGAAAAATTATTCGGTCGAGATAATTGGCCAAGATTATTCGGCTAAGATAATTTGGCTAAGATAATTCGGCTAAGATAATTCGGCTAAGATAGCTTGGCTAAGATAATTTGGCTAAGATAATTTGGCCAAGATAATTTGGCCAAGATACTTCGCTGACGCTCAGCATGACAAGGGCTGGAACATCGTGTCATTCTGAACGCAGTGAAGAATCTTTTCGAAGGAAGAACCTTTTTCGAAGGAAGAACCTTTTTCGAAGGCAGAACCATATCTGCATAAAATGTTTTAATTATTTTTATTTTGCCTGTATTTCAAATTATACCACATCCACTCGGAAGAGGTTAAATAATGTTGAAAAATTAAAATCTGAAGATTTTCTTTTGTTACAAAGTTCTTTTTTTCTCAATGTAGGAATTTATCAGATATTAACGAATACAATATTATAGTAACATGACGTATCATACTATGGTCAGACCACTAACTCATGTATTAATTATAGCTTATTCATTTATTCAATTCCATCTTTAAGGAGGATTTTTTGCTATGTTGAAAGCGGAAGCTTTGAATGAACTCATCCAAGCCCTGGGAAAGGAGAATGTCGTCACTGAGCATGAGGAACTTTTGACATACTCCTATGACGCTACTGCGGCTATGCCTCACGAAACTCCGGATGTTTTTATTACCCCGAAAACTACCGAACAAGTCTCGGAAGTCATGAAGATCGCTACCAAGTATGACCTTCCCGTTTATCCTCGGGGGTCAGGAACTAACTTAAGTGGCGGAACGATCCCCATTGACCGTGGGATTGTGATGTCCATGCTGCACATGAATCAAATCATCGAAGTGGATGCCGAGAACCTGACCGCAACCGTTCAACCCGGTGTCATCATTCAGGACTTAAACGACGCGGCCTTAGAGCATGGCCTTTTCTATCCCCCCGATCCCGGTACAGTAAAAACCGCTACCATGGGCGGCTCCGTTTCCGAATCTTCCGGCGGTCTGCGCGGACTGAAATATGGCGTAACCAAGCACTATGTCATGGGCATGAAACTGGTTCGTGCCAACGGCGATATCATCAAATGGGGCGGCAAAACCGTTAAAAATGTGACCGGTTACGATTTGACCGCTCTATTCACCGGTGCCGAAGGAACCCTCGGCATTATCACCGAGATCCTTGTCAAGCTCAATCCGGTGCCGGAAGCCAAGAAGAGCTTGCTCGGAGTCTTTGATGATATTGATAAAGCCGGCAATGCTATTTCGGCAATTATTCGCAATAAAGTTATTCCCGCTACCCTGGAAATCATGGACAACATCACCATCCGCACCGTGGAAAACTTCACCCATGCCGGCCTTCCTGTGGACGCTGAAGCAATCCTTCTCTGCGAAGTGGATGGTTACAAGGAAGCTGTCGAACGTGAAGCTACCTTAGTTGAGAGAATTCTCAAAGAAGAAGGGGCTGTAGAAGTCAATATTGCCAAGACCGATGAAGAGCGGGATAAGATCTGGTTTGCCCGTCGGAATGCTCTCCCCGCCTTGGCTCAACGCAAACCTACCACTGTTTTAGAGGACGCCACCGTACCCCGCAGCAAAATCCCCCACATGATCAAAGCCATTCGGGCTATTGCTGATAAATACGGCCTCTTGATCGGTACCTTTGGTCATGCCGGGGACGGCAACCTTCATCCGACCATTTTGACTGATGAAAATAATCCCGAGGAAATGAAAAGGGTGGAAAAGGCTGTCGAGGAAATCTTTGAAGTGGCCGTATCCTTAGGCGGTACCCTTTCCGGAGAACACGGTATCGGTATGGCTAAAGCCAAGTTCCTGCCTTTAGAATTCGGCGAAGCCGGGGTAAAACTTCTCCGGGATATCAAAGAAGCCTGTGACCCTGACTATCGTATCAACCCTGGTAAAATGGTGAGGAGGGACTAAGGTGAGTATTTATAGTT
>NZ_CEVWNY010000179.1:0-2247 GCF_982384815.1 Desulfitobacterium sp.
CGTCTCTCCATAACGGACCGGACGTAAAAACTTCATATCCACGCTTCCTGTGACTACAATCTCTGCATCCACAAGCGCAATAGCCAGGGAATTGGCCTGAGCAAACAAATGATGTCCCCGAGTGACTCGTGCTTTGCTTAACACCATGGATTCTTCAACTTTGAGTACCGTAGACCCCGACTCCCCAATATGGAATTCCCTTAAGTCCCCAACCAGCTCCGACTCGCCCAAGGATTTAAGAGTGCCGTAGGCCTCACGGGCAACTGCCCTAGTGCGTTCCCGCAGCTCGGGAATATTTAATTCGGCCCGGTCTAAGCGAATCGTTGATACACTTACCCCAAAGTGCTTGGCAAGCTCTTCATCTGTAGAAAAAGGATTCTTTTCTATTTCCACCCGCAATGCTTGATGACGCTCATGCTTATGATGTCTGGTCATGCTTCTCACCAACTTTACCATTTTAGTACCTGGTACTAATATTATAACTTAGCTTTTTTCTGCTGACAAGCAGTAACCTAATACTATACCAAAAAATTCTAATAAAAAAAGAAGTCGCAAAATATTCGGCAAAAACATTTTACAACCTCTAACTCGTCTATGATCCCCTGGTGAGGTGGCTTCGCCACGAAAGCACTGCTTTCGCACTTGTTGCTTTTGCGAAAGCGAAGTCGCCGGTTGCCCTTTATGCACCCACAGACTTATACTTTCTAATCAACCAAAAAAGAAGCCTAACGGCTTCTTTTAAATAACGATTATTCTCCCATGGAAATAACTTCTTTGGCCTTATAATAACCGCAGTTTGGGCAAATATGATGTGGTAATTTTGCTTTATGACATTGGGGGCATTCGATGTGGTTAGGAGCAGTTAATTTCCACATAGCCCGACGTTTACGTACTCTGGATTTGGATTGGCGATGTTGACCAACACCCATGAATTACACCCCCTTTAAACTATCGAATAATCAATCTTCACGATGCCAATTGGCTAGTGCCGCAAAGCGGGGATCGATTCTTTCCTGGCTGCAATCGCAAGCCTGAAGATTCTGATTAATACCGCATTTCGGACATAAACCTTTGCACTCGGAAGAACAGATAAACCTCATCGGTAAGGCCAACACGATTTGCTCAAGAATGCGTTCGTCAATTTCAATCTCATCCTTTTGGAAGATCAACGCAGTCTCCATTTGTTCTTCTGTTGCTTGGGGCGCATAGACCCATTCATCCTCATAATCCTGATCGACAGCATAATGAAAATGCTCAAGGCAACGACCGCATTGAGCGTCGAGCTCTGTCACGATCTTTCCGTTGACAAGCAAGGATTTTCCCGTGTTGTTCACCTGAAGTTGAACGTGTACAGGAGCAACAAAAGCAACCCCCTCAAGTTCTGACTCAAAGTTCGAAAAATCTTCCTTCAAATCAAAGCGGGTAGTTCCGTTTTCATCCCGACGGATTTGAGCGACATTTACTTTCATAAAAACCACTCCAATACACAACCATTATTATAGTTGGCATGATTTTCTTTGTCAAGGAAAACTCCTTAACCCTTGCTGACGATTTCTAAGGTATCCAAAGCAATCATTAACTCTTCGTTGGTAGGAATAACCAGCACGCGACAGGTTGCTTCCTCCTTAGAGATATCGATCTCTTGACCGCGGGTTTTGTTCTTTTCTTGGTCTAATTCTACCCCAAGATATTGAAGACCTTCCATTACGGTGGCCCGCATTTCCGCTGAATTCTCACCTAAGCCGGCGGTAAAAATGATGGCATCCACACCGCCTAGGACAGCTGCATAGGAGCCAATATATTTTTTTACATCATGAGCAAAAACCTCAAGAGCTAACTCAGCACGATAATTTCCTTGATCACGGGCTTGTTCAATATCCCTAAAGTCACTGCTGACACCGGAAAGACCTAGAACACCGCATTTTTTATTGAGGAAGTCATTGACTTCTTCTGAGGATAAGTTTTCTTTTTTCTGAATGAAGGATACTACCGCAGGGTCTAAGTCTCCGGAACGGGTTCCCATCATCAGTCCCTCTAATGGGGTAAAGCCCATAGAGGTTTCGATGGATTTCCCATCTTTAATAGCGGTAATGGAGGAGCCATTACCCAAGTGGCAGCTGATCAGCTTTAGCCCTTCCGGAGAGCGATTAAGCATTTTAGCAGCTCGTTGGCTTACATATTTATGGGAAGTCCCATGAAAACCATATTTCCTGATTTTGTATTTTTTATAAAGCTCATAGGGGAGTC